>NZ_JALHPM010000073.1:0-30659 GCF_022842525.1 Luteitalea sp. | reverse complement strand
CGCCGGTCGTGGTCTATGACGCCCCCTGCGCGGCGTTCATCAGCGTCAACGACGCCGTGGTCCACGGCTTGCCGACCCGCACGCGCCTGCGGGCCGGCGATCTGGTCAAGATCGACGTCACGCCGCAAATCGACGGCTTCATCGCCGATGGCGCCATCACCGTACCCGTGGAGCCCTCCACCTCGCGGGGGCGCCGTCTGGCTCAGTCAGCCGAACGGGCACTCACCGCGGCCCTGGCCGGTGTGCGTCCCGGGGTGCCGGTGCACGCGCTCGGCGCCATCATCGATCGCCACGTGCGCCGCGACGGTTTCACCGTGATTCGCGACCTGACGGGACACGGCGTCGGCCGGACCATCCACGAGCCGCCCGAAGTGCCGAACTACGACCCGGGTGGGGTGTCGCCGCTGTTGACCGACGGCCTCGTCATCGCCGTCGAACCGCTGGTCGCCGAGCGCTCCGGCGCCGTCCGGGTCGGCCGCGACCGCTGGACCATCGCGACGCGTGACGGCGGCTGGACGGCCCACTGGGAACACACCATCGTGGTGACGGCGGCTGGCGCCCTCGTGCTCACCGCGCCCTCGCCCGATGGCGAGACGACGCACTGAGATGGGGATGGACGGGAATCGGCACACGGGAGTCGGGGGGCAGGCCGCGGCCGCCAGCAGCCTGCAGGCGGTGGGCACGCGTGCCCACCCGGCCGACGTCGTCATCGTCGGCGCGGGCGCCACGGGAGGCTGGGCGGCCAAGCGTCTGACCGAGGCGGGGTTGCGCGTCGTCGTGCTGGACGCCGGACGTGCCTTCGGTCCGGAAGACTTCCGCGAGCACATCCCGGCGCATGCCTTGCCGCTGCGGGCCCGCACCAAGGCCGTCATCGCGCGCACGCAGCCGCAGCAGGCGGCCGGCTACCCCCTCACGGAGTGGAATGCCGACTGGTTCGTCAACGACATCGACGAGCCGTACACGACCCCGCCGGGACAGCCGTTCCCCTGGGTCGGGCGGATGCGCATCGTCGGCGGCCGGACGCACGTGTGGGGGCGCCAGAGCTATCGCTACAGCGACATCGATTTCCGTGCGGCCTCGCGCGACGGATTCGGCATCGACTGGCCGCTGTCGGCGGCGGACCTGGCGCCGTACTACGACGAGGTCGAGCGCTACGTCGGCATCACGGGCATCAACGAAGGCATCCCGCAATTGCCCGACCAGCGGCTGCAGCGGCCCATGGGCTTCTCGTGCGTCGAGGCCCACGTGCGGGCGACCATCGGCGCCGGCATGGGACGCACCGTGACGCAGGGGCGCACCGCGAACCTGACCGAGTCGATCAACGGCCGCCCGAAGTGCCACATGTGCGGCCCCTGCGAACGCGGCTGCGCGACGTTCTCGTACTTCAACGCCGCATACACCACCGTGCTCGACGCCGAGAAGACGGGGCGGTGCCGCATCGTGACGCAGGCCATGGCGGCGCAGGTCCTGATGGACCGGCAGACTCGGCGGGCCACCGGCATCCGGTATGTCGACAGAGCGACGCGCGCGCATCACGAAGTGTACGGCCACGTCGTCATGCTGGCCGCGCAGGCGTTCGAGTCCGTGCGCCTGTTGTTGAACTCCGCCGGGCCGCAGGACCCGGCCGGGCTCGCCAATTCGAGCGGCGTCCTCGGCAAGTACCTGCTGTCGCATTTCACCGGCTTCGGCGCCTCGGCGGACTTCCCGGCCTTCCACCAGCCGGCCGATCAGAACGCGCCGCGCAAACCGACGGGCCTGTTCGTCGCGCGGTTCCGCAACCTGGACCCGCAGAAACCCGACCCACGGTTTCCGCGTGGCTACGGCTATCAGGGGGGCGGCTCGACGTCGATCGAGCCGGACGCCGGCGGGTTCGGCGCCGCCTACGTCGCCGCGGTCAAGGCCAGCGGTCGCACCTCGGTCAGCCTTGGCGGCTTCGGCGAGCCGGTGCCCGACGCGCGCAACCAGGTGACCATCGACCCGCAGGCGGTCGATGCCTGGGGCATCCCGGCCATCAGGATCGACATGCGGTTCTCCGAGACCGATCGCGCCATGATGCGCGACGGCGCAGAGCAGGCCGCCGAGATGCTCGAGGCGGCCGGCGGATCCAACATCCGCATCACCTGGGCGCCGCGCTGGGCGAGTCACGAGGTGGGCATCGCGCGCATGGGCGCCGATCCGAAGACCTCGGTGCTGAACCAGTTCCAGCAGACCCACGACGTGAAGAACCTGTTCGTCGTGGACGGCGCCAGCATGCCCAGCGTCGGCTACGTCAACCCGACGCTGACCATGATGGCGCTGGCCGTGCGCTCGTGCGATTACCTGATCGACGCCATGAAAAAGGGGAACGTCTGAGGGAATGTCAGAATTTCACGATGGCAGAACTTCATGGGCACCGCCAAACTTCGAAGCGCTCGGTTGGCAGGACCTTCTGAAATTCTGAAATTCCGAAGTTACACCTTCGCCTTCCACGCCGCCAGCACCTCCGCCTCGCGCTCCGGTGTCAGCCCCGCCTTCAGTCTCGCCTTTCGCTCCGCCGGCCACGTGTCGACGTAGGCCAGCGTGTCCCGCACCGTGTCGGCCAGCGGTCGGTGCGTGAGGCCCCGGGCCATCGCCGCCTTGACGCTGACCTGCCCGCCGCCGGCCTCGTCGCCCGTCAGCGGCACCCACACCGGCATGTCGCTCCAGGGGCGCACCTTCTGCGCCTCGAGGAACGCCGTCGGCACCCACACGAACGTCGCGTCGGACTTCGCGACCTGCTTGCTGGTCTCGAGCAGCCGCCCGATCGTCAGGCCGGCCTGCGGGCCATCCGCGTTGTAGATCCCCGTCGTCCGCTGTTCCAGGCACGAGACGATGAAGTTCGCGAGGTCGCGGACGTCGATGCACTGCACGTAGTCGCTCGGGGCGTTGGGCGCCAGCACCTCGCCGCCGCGCGCCACGCGCACGGGCCAGTACGTGAAGCGGTCGGTCGTGTCGCCCGGGCCGACGATGAGCCCGGGGCGGATGACCGTGGTCTTGCCGGGCATCGCCTTCTCGGCGGCCTGCTCGCACAGCACCTTCAACCCGCCGTACGTCTCACCGGTGACCTGCTCCACCGTCGGATCGGCGAGCGTGCCGAGCGGTGCCGTTTCGTCCATACCCGGCGTGTTCAGGGTCTTGTAGACCGAGATCGTGGAGATCAGCAGGTAGTGGCCGACGTTGGGCGCCAGCAGCGTGGCACTGCGGGTCACGTCCGCGGGGATGTAGGCGGACGGGTCCAGCACCGCGTCCCACTTGCGGCCCTCGAGCGCCTTCAGATCCGTCTTGCGGTCGCCGCGCAGCTTCTCGATGTCGGGGAACAACCCCGGGTTCGTGCGGCCACGGTTGAACAGCGTGACCGTATGCCCTCGTTCCTGGAGCCGCCGCACGGTGTGGGGGCCGAGGAAGCCGGTGCCGCCCAGCACCAGCACCTTCAGCGGAGCTGCGGCCCGGCCGCTGGTTGGCAGGGTCGTGGTCGCGGCGACCGCCAGGGTCGTCCCGAGGAATTCGCGTCGTGTCATCGTCATCATGACCTCCAGAGTGCTGTTGCTCGCCGCGGGCGCGGCGTGTCCTCCCAGTCCCGGCTACGAGTTGGCTGGGGCCGGCGTCGCCGCGGCCCCGGCCGACGCCAGATGCTGGTCGTGCGTCCGCCCGACCCGCCAGCCCAGGACCGCCCAGGCGCTGGCCACCACCAGGCCGATGATCGCGACTTCGCCGAGGGGCATCTTCGCGGCCACGATGCCGGCCATCACCCATCCGTTGACGAGGTCGCCGCCGCGGTAGATCGCCGTGTCGATGAACGCCTTGGCCTTGTAGCGGCTCTCGCGATCGACGCGCGTGAACAGGCTCTCGCGCGCGGGGGCGATCAGCGAGAAGTTCCCGGCCCGGTGCACCACCTGGATGCCGGCCAGCAGCAGCGGCGTCGGCGACGCCGCCAGCCACGCGAACCCCGTGGCGACGACCAGTGGCGAGAGCATCAGCAGGGGTGTCACACCGAACCGGGTCAGCAGCACGCGGGTGACGGCAATCTGCGTCACCACGGTGAGCGCGTTCACCGCGAAATCGATGCGGGCGAAGTAGGCGGCGCGCGCCGCCGAATCCGTGAAGGCCGCGGCGACCACGGCCGCCTGCTGGTAGTAGAGGATCGTGTTGACCGTGACGTAGAGGAGCAGCAGGCCGGCGATGAGCCGCAGGAACGGCGAGCCGACGACGAGTCGCGCCCCGGCGAGCACCGTACCGCCGATGGCGCGGTCGGCGCCGCGCCGCTCCGTGGCCCACGGCAGGAGGCGGAGGATGGCCACCAGCGCCCCGGCCAGCAGCAGCGCCGAGATCAGCATCAGCTGCGGCACGCCGACACGCTCCACCAGCACGGCGGTCAGCAGGGGACCGGCCAGCGCGCCGCAGGTGCCGCCGGCGGCGATGATGCCGTAGAGCCGCTTGGCCTGGTCGGTGGTGAAGATGTCGGACATGAAGCTCCAGAACACCGACACCACGAACAGGTTGAAGACGCTCACCCAGATGAAGAAGGCGGGCACCGCGATGGTCATGCCCCGATCGAGCAGGAACACCCCGTAGAAGACCAGCAGGCAGGCGATGAAGAAGCCGTAGACGACCGGCAGGAACACGCGCCGCTGGAAGCGTGAGACCAGCGCGCCGTAGAGCGGCTGCGCCAGCAGCATGCAGACGAACGTGCCGCTGAACAGCCACTGGAGGTTGGCCACGCCGTGCCGCACGCCCATCTCTTCGCGCAGCGGGCGCAGCAGGCCGTACGCGCAGAGCAGTGAGAAGAAGTACAGGAAGCTCCACGCCAGCGCCGCGCGCTCGTCGTGGGCCACGCCGGTCAGGAGAGCGAGGCGGGAACGGGGGCCCTGGGCGGTCTCGGGAGGCATCGACGGGCACCAGCGTAGCTGATGGCCGGCTCGCCGTCCCAATCTCGTGACGAAACGGAGGTCAGCGCTTGCGCTGACGGCGCCAGAGCAGGACGGCTTCCCGATTGCGGATCGAGCCGAAGCAGTAGCGCTTGCGGTTGCTGTACGTGTCCAGCCAGTCGCGCTCGACCCACAGATTGGCGCCGTCCGGGTCGTCGTGCAGCCGCTGCGCCGATCCGCCGAGGCCCTTCACCGTGCGCTGGAAGTACGGGTCGAAGAACGACAGCCCTTCCGGGTCGGCCTTGATCGCCAGGACGTAGTGCCAGATGCCGCCGCCGATGTGCAGGTTGCACAGCCCGACGCCGCCGGTGTTGAGGCAGGCCACCAACTGGTTGCCCCGCTTGACGTGGACCTCGGTGCCGCGCAGGTACTCGGTCTTGACGGCGAACTTGCCTTCCTTGTAGTTGCCCAGCCACTCGGCCGTCACGCGGATGCCCCACTCGTCGGTGCCGTCGCCGAGCGTGTTGCTGCGACTGACGCCGTTGAGGGTGTACGTGTAGACGCGCTGAATCACCAGCGGCGGAATCTCGCCGCGGCCGAACAGCCGGGCGATGCCGTTGAGGAACGTCGTCGGGACGCAGTCCGCCTCGCTGAACTGGTACCGGAAGGGCACCGGCACCTCGGGCTGACGTGACGCACGGCCCGAGCGCGGCCGGTGTGACGGGGTGTACGAGGACAACGTTCGTGAGTCTGCCATCCGGCCGCGCGATCCGCAATGACGATCCGCAGCCCTTGCGTCCGGCCGCGGGAGCGAGTCAGATCTCGACATGGCTCCGAGCACCCTGCCCGCCTCCCGCCGCACGTTTCTTGCCCTTCTCGGGCTGGCCGGGCCGGCCTGGGCCAGCTCGGCCCTTGCGGCCCAGCAGGTGTCGGTACGGTCGGGCTCGCTCGGCGCACTGACCCGCACGGTCACGCTGAATGGCGTGCTCGACCACCCGCAGGGCATCACGGCCAGCCCCGACGGCGCCACGTGGTTCGTCACCTCGGTGCTGCGCGAGGCGAAGAAGGGCCTCCTGGTGGCGTTTCGGGCCTCGGACGGCGCCGTGATCCAGCGGATGGAGGTCCAGGACGGCCCGCGCTACCACCCCGGCGGGCTGGGCCGCCTCGGAGACGCGCTCTGGCTGCCCGTCGCGGAGTATCGACGGTCGTCCACGAGCGTCGTGCAGTGCCGGGACGCCCGCACGCTGGCCGAGCGATCCCGCTTCCCGGTCGCCGACCACATCGGCGCCGTGGCCGTGACGTCAGGCGCGCTGATCGGCTGCAACTGGGATGCGCGGCTGTTCTACGAGTGGACGTTCGACGGGACCCAGTCGAGGGTCGTCGAGCACGACGGATCGGCGCGCTACCAGGACCTGCACTGGACGCCCGAGGGCCTGCTGGCGGCCGGCCTGATCGGCGATCAAGGGGTGGTCGACCTGCTGGAGTGGCCGACGCTCGACCTGCGCGAACGGACCGTGGTGGGCCGCACCGACCGCGGTGTCGTGCTGACCGCCGAAGGCATGGCCGTCGCCGGTCAGGACCTCCTGCTCATGCCCGAGGACGATCCGACGCGCGTGTTCGTCCACAGATGGACCGGCGCCCCGGTGCCCGAGCCGGCGCCGTCGCGTCCGAACGAGCCCGAGAAATCGCTCTTCCGCCGGCCAGTCCCGTAGACCGGTCTCCCCTTCACGACCTGGCATGACCGTCGACCTGAAGGTCGACGGCTACAGTCGTCGCGGTGCGCTCAAAACAGGGACGGTCCTCGCCATTGCGCGGAGATACCGACCTGCCTCGACGGGTTCCTGTCGCGCGACGGCTCCGCCGGAGGCTGTAGCCGTCGACGTTCACGTCGACGGTTCAGCGAGCGGGCTCGCCGACGTTCGCGTGGCCTAGATGCCCCAGCCCAGCGCTCGGGCGATCGTCGCCGTGAGGAAGCAGACCAGGAACGCGGTGCCGAGCGGCAGCAGGGCGCCGACGGTCGCCCACTTCGCGCTGAGCGTCTCCTTGTAGATGGTCAGGATCGTCGTCGCGCACGGGTTGTGGAGCAGCGAGAACAGCATCAGGTTCACCGCCGTCAGCATCGTCCAGCCCTGCTGATCGACGAGGAGCCGACGCAGGTCGTCGAGCCCTTCCATCTCCGTCATCATGCCCGTGCCCATGTAGGCCATCACCAGCGTCGGCACGACGATCTCGTTGGCCGGGATGGCGATCACGTAAGCGAGCAGGATGACGCCGTCGAGGCCGAGCGCGCGCCCGAAGGGGTCGAGCCAGCCGGCCGTGATCGCGGCCAGTGACTGGTCGCCCCACCGGATGTTGGCCAGCAGCCAGATGGCGGCCCCGGCGGGGGCGGCGGTCCACATCGCGCGCCACAGCACGAAGAGCGTGCGATCGATCAGTGACGTGTAGATGATGCGGCCGATGTTGGGGCGGCGATACGGCGGCAGTTCGAGCGTGAAGGCCGAGGCTTCGCCCTGCAGGATCGTGCGCGACAGCACCCATGACATCAGCAGCGTGAACCCGATGCCGAGCAGCACCACGCCGACCACCGCCGCGGCGGCCGCGATGGAGGCGAGCGCCGGTGCGAAGGAGGCGCCGACGAAGATCGTGCCGAGCATGATCAGGGTGGGGAAGCGCCCGTTGCACGGCACGAAGTTGTTGGTGAGGATGGCGACCAGTCGCTCGCGCGGCGAGTCGATGATGCGCGTGGCGATGACGCCGGCCGCATTGCAGCCGAACCCCATGGCCATGGTCAGGGCCTGCTTGCCGTGGGCGCCGGCCCGGCGGAAGAGGAAGTCGAGGTTGAAGGCGACGCGTGGCAGGTAGCCGAGGTCCTCGAAGACGGTGAACAGGGGGAAGAAGATCGCCATCGGCGGCAGCATCACGCTGACCACCCACGCGAGCCCGCGATAGACCCCGTGCCAGACGAAGCCGGTGATCCACCATGGCACGCCCGCGGCGTCGAACAGCCCCGCGGCCTGGTCCTCGATCCAGAACAGCCCCTGCGCCAGCAGCGCCGACGGCACGTTGGCGCCGGCAATCGTCAGCCAGAAGATCACGGACAGCAGCACCAGCATGATCGGCAGGCCGAACCAGGGCGAGGTCACGAGATGGTCGATGCGCTGATCGAGGTCGCGCGCGCGCGCGTCGCCGCTCCGCGTCACGGCGCGCTGCGCCACGCGCTCCGCCTCGGCATAGAGCGACTTGACGGCTTCCTCGCGGAACCCGCCACTCAATTGCCGCCGCAACTCCCGCGCCCGCGCCAGGACCTCGTCCGGTGAGGCCGCCGCACGAGGCGCCTGCACTGTCTCGTCAGTCATCTGTGTTGCTCTTCCGGTCGACGGGTGTCAGGACTTCGGCCTTTCGCTCCGGGCCATGGGTCCTGGGCCTTGGGCCTTTCCCCTTCGTCCCTTTTTCCTTCAGCATTCCGGCATTCCCGGCATTCCGGCATGCTTACTGCGCTCCCTGCAGCGCGATCTGCTTGCTGAACCGGACGTCGCGCTGTTGCTGGCGCGACACCAGCCGCGCCAGCTCCCCGGTGCGCAGCGCGTCCTCCACGCGCGCATCGCCATCGAGCAGGCGAATCGCCAGCCAGCGGCTGTTGGGGACGCCGGGTGCCGCCGCCTCGATGTGCGTCATCAGCTCGCGCACGGCCCGCTCGAACTCCGGGGTGCCGGTCACCCGCAGCGGTGATGTCGCGATGGCGCCGCTCGAGACGCCGCCGACCGCCGTCAGCAGCGCGTGCAGGCCTTCGCTCGTGCGCGCGACGATCGGGATCACCGGCACGCCGAGGTCGCGGGCCAGGCTGCGGGCATCGACGTCGATGCCCTTCCGACGCGCCTCGTCCATGAGGTTGACCGCGATCACGACGCGATCGGTGATCTCCAGCACCTGGAGCGCGAGATTGAGGTTGCGCTCCAGCGCGCTGGCATCGGTCACCACGATCACGGCGTCGGGCTGCCCGAAGAGGATGAAGTCCCGCGCCACCTCCTCGTCCTGCGAGGCCGACAGCAACGAGTAGGTGCCTGGCAGGTCGACGATCTTGTAACGCACTGCGTCGTACGAGAACCCGCCTTCGGCGCGCGTGACGGTCTTGCCGGGCCAGTTGCCGGTGTGCTGGCGGAGCCCCGTCAGCGCGTTGAACAGCGTGCTCTTGCCCGTGTTGGGATTGCCGGCCAGCGCCAGCACCCGATCGACGCCGCCGACCTGCACGCCCAGCGGCGACAGTTCCGCCGCCACGGGGCACGCCTCGCAGTCGTGACCACTCATGCCTGCTGTCTCCTCTCTGCCGCCGCCACAGCGGGCACGGGACGGACGATGACGACCGACGACTGATCGACGCGCAGCGCAATCGTCGTGCCGCGGACGCGATAGGCCCGCGGGTCGCCAGCAAAGGTCTCCAGCACCGGTCGCAGGCGCGTCCCCGGGGTGAATCCCAGATCGAGGAGCCGTCGGCGCGTGAGTCCCTGACAGGTGGGCGACAGCGACACGATCTCGGCCTCCTGATCGAGTGGCAGCGCCGACAGCCGGAGCACGTCCGCCGCGTCACTCGTGTCGCCATCGAGTGGCGTGACGAACACGTTGCCCGCGTGCTCGAGTGGCAGCGCGACGTCGCGGTCCTCGATGCGCAGGCGCAGCGCATGCGGCGCGACCTCGATCACCGTGAAGGCCTGCGCGGGCTGCAGCCCGAGGTGCACGAGGGCGCTGAAGGTCGCGGCCGGCTCGTCTTCGAGATGCACGATGCGCCCCTGCTGGCCCACCGACCAGTGCGTGATGGGCTCGCCCTGGTCGTCGAGGCCTTCGCCCGCGAACGGGATCGGGTCGCCGTGCGGATCGCGCTCCGGGTGGCCCATGGACGCCGACAGGCGCTCGGCGTCGGCTTCCGTGAGGTGGTGCTCGAGACGCTCGGCCACGCGGTGCACGGCGGTCAGGGGCAGTCGGGCCTCGTCGGCCAGATACCGTTCGAGCAGTCGATGCGCGCGGACGAGGTGGCGGGCTCGCTGTTCACCGGCGTCCGTCAGGCGATAGCGCCCGCCCTCGGAGGCCGTCAGGCCCCCGGCGCGCATGCGCTCCATCACGCGCAGCAGCCCACGGTCGCCCAATCGCAGCGTGCCCTTGAGCGACGCGAAGGAGCCCGAACGGCCGGCTTGCGCTTCCTGCAGCAGGTGCTTGAGCGCGTTTTCGCCCTGTTCACGCGCCCGTGAGGCGGCCCGCGCCTGCGCTCGCGCCAGCACCCCGTGTCGCGGCCACAGGGCCACCAGCAGCACCACCGCGACGGCGATCGTCCACCACACCAGGCCGGTCATCGTGTCTCCATCAGCGCGCTGACGCGTCGGTCCAGGGCCTCACCGCGCAGGGAAGTGGCCTGCAGTCGGCCCTCGCGGTCGAACAGGAACGACGCCGGGATGGCCTGGACGTCGAAGGCCCGTGCCAGGGGACTGTCGTACAGACCAATCTCGCGGACCTGCGGCCAGGCGATGCCCTGTCGCTGCAGCCAGCTGCGGAAGTCGCGCAGCGGCGAGCGGTCGAGGCTCACCCCGATGATCGTGAGGCCGCGGGATGCGTGCTGCGCATGCAGGCGCTTGAGGCGAGGGAGGTCGTCGAGGCAGGGCGCACACCAGGTCGCCCAGAAATCGAGCAGCACCACGCGTCCGCGCAGACGGCGGTCCGTCCAGGGCCGGCCGTCGATGTCCACGGCCGCCCACGCCTCGGGACCGCGGGATTCCCGCGGCGTCTGTCCCGCGTGCGCGTCGGCGATTGTCGCCGCCGCTGGGCCCGGCCGCGCGCCCTCGCTGGTGACGTCCAGCGCCGACGCAACGACGACGAGCGCGGCCAGGGGCAGGTGGGCGATCATCGCCCGACCCTCAACGAGACCAGCATCGTCCGCGGCGCGCGCGGGCCATACACGTACGCCGAATCGCGCAGGGGGCCCTGATCGAGGTCGCGCTGATAGGCGTTCGTGAGGTTGCGCACGGCGACGGTCAGCGTCAGCGGCACCGCGCCGTCGGTCAGTCGTCGTGCCATCGACACGTCGATCTGCACGAACGACGGTGTGCGTACGAGCCGGTCTTCCGGGATCGCCCCGGCGAAGTGCGGCGCCAGCATTGGTCCCGTGATGCGCAGGCCGGCGAACAGATCGACGGGCAGCACCTCCTTCACCGTCACCGACGCATTGCCGTAGGCATCAGGCGTCCGGAAGAAGCGCCGGCTGCCGAAGTTCGGCTCCGGCTGGCCGAACGTGCTGCGCTGGACCACCAGACCGCCCTGCAGCACGAACCGATCTCCCAGGCCCCAGCCCACGTTGGCCTCCACGCCGCGGACCGTTGCCGTGCCGAGGTTCACCTTGAGGAACTCGCGTGCGTCCGTGCCGGGCAGGTCGTCCTCCTGCAGATGGAACTGATCGCGCAGCCGGGTATGGAAGGCGTTCATCTCGAACAGCGCCTGCCCACCCCAGATCGACGGCTTCCATTCACCTCCGGCCATCCAGTTGACCGATCGCTCGGGCCGCAGGGCCGGGTCCACGTAGACGATCCGGGCCTCGCCGCCGAGCGAGGCGATGTGCAGGTCCTCGTCGAACACCTGGGGCGCCCGGATGCCCTGGGCGAACGACAGCCGCAGGTCGAGCGCCGGGCGCGGGGAGACACGCAGCGCCGCGCGCGGCAGGACCTGCGGGCGGGGGAGCGCCGAATGGCGATCCACGCGGACGCCCGTCAGCAGCTGCCAGCCCGGCCGCACCGTCCACTCGTCCTGCACGAAGACGCCGACCTGGTCGTAGCGCAGATCGAGCGACCGGCCGTAGCCAGGCTGTCGATCCGTCAGGCGTTCGGTGGTCATCTGCACGCCGCCACTGACGACGTGACGGCTCGTGTAGCGGTTCACCAGCAGGTCCGCGACGCCGAGGCGGCTGCGCGTGTCGCCGTAGGCCAGGGGATCGCGGCCGACGCCGTAGTAGCTGTCGCGCAGGGTATCGGCGCCCGACAGCGTCAGGCGGTAGTCGGTCCGCGCGCTCGGCGTGTGGAACCAGGTCAGCGTCGCCGCACCGCGCGAGGTGTCGATGTCTTCGGCGATGTCCGCCTCGTGCGGCGGCAGGTCCAGTCGATTGCCGCCTCGACGCGATTCGCGCAGGGCGCTGGCATCGAGTGTGAGCCGCGCGCGTGTGCCGAGCAGCACCCGATGGGCCCGGATGCCGCCCGCTTCGAGCGCCCGCTCCGACACCTCGGTGTAGCCGTCGCCCGTCACGTCGACCGGCGCCACCCGATCGGCCTGCCCGTAGGCCGTGAGCAGACTCCGCCGGTCGGTCGAGACCCAGTCCAGGGCCGCCGCCGTCGAGACGGTGGGCTCGCCGCGCGTGACGCCGATCGTCGTGTCCAGCTGCGCACCGCGTGTCGTCGGCTCGCGCGTGATGACGTTGATCACGCCCCCGACCGATCCCGGCCCGAGCAGGGCCGCGCCACCGCCCTTGGTCACCTCGACGCGATCGATGAGGCGAGCCGGGATCTGCTCGAGGCCATAGACCTGCGCCAGCGACGACAGCGTCGGCTGGCCATCCATGAGGATCTGCGTGTACGGGCCTTCGAGGCCGAGCAGTCGCACCTGCGAGAAGTTGCAGTTCTGGCAGTTGTTCTCGACGCGCACGCCGGTCGTGTACTCGACGGCATCGGCCAGCGTCCGCGCGCCGATCTGCTCGACGAACTGCCGCGAGACGACCTCGGTGCGGACCGGGGCATCGCGCAGCCGCGCGTCGCGCCGTTCGGCGGCCACCTCGACGTCGGCCTTGAACGCCGGCACGAGCACGATCGGTGTGGTGCCGGTGGTGAGGGGGACGTCGGCGGCGACGAAGCCGGGCAGTTCGATGCGGACGGGCCGAGCCGGTGACACGCACAGCGCGCCGGCGTCGTCGGTCACGCCCAGCGCGGTGCCGGTCGCGTCCACGGCCGTGGCCCCCGGCAACCCGGCGCCACCGGCGTCGCGCACCTCGACCCGCATCGGACACGGCGGGATGGTCGAGGTGGGTTGACCGGTCAGGGAGAGCAGCAGCGCCAGAGGGACAGTGAGCATCGGAGATTTTGACTAATCAAAAAATGGACCCATCAGGCTTCAAAGTCAAGCCGTCGTCCCAGCAGCCTCGGCCCCCGGGTTCGATCGCTGGCGAAATTGCGTTTCTGAGAACGAGCCGGTTGGAGGATGCTGACCGCTCCGACACCCATGAGCGCGCAACGCACCAGACTCCTCGAATTGGCCGCCTCGGTCGCCGACGGCTCGGTCGACATCGACTGGAAGGACCTCGAGGCGTCGGTCCAGGACGATGAGGACCGGCAGTTGCTGCAGGACCTGCGCGTGCTGGCCAACGTGGCTCAGCTGCACCGGTCCGACGCGTCGGCGACGCTCGCGGAATCACGCGGACGGGTGGTGGGCCGGATCGGGCCGCCGCTGGCCGACACCGACGCCCCGACGGTCGAGGAGCGGGTGCTGCCACCGCCCTCCACGCAGCCGCTCGACCGCTGGGGGCACCTCGAGCTCATCGAGCAGATTGGCCAGGGCTCCTTCGGCAACGTCTACCGTGCGCGCGACACACGCCTCGATCGGGACGTGGCGCTGAAGCTGCTGCGCAAGGGCCGGCAGACGGCCGAGCTCGCCGAGAAGATCCTGCACGAGGGACGCATCCTCGCCCGCGTCCGGCATCGCAACGTCGTCACCGTGTTCGGGGTGGAGGAGCAGGACGGGCGCATCGGCCTGTGGATGGAGTACATCCGTGGCCGCACGCTCGAGCAGCTGCTGCGCTCGACCGGTTCGTTCGGTGCGCGTGAGGCGGCGCTGATCGGCCAGGAGTTGTGCCGCGCGCTGGCCGCGGTGCACAAGGCGGGCCTCGTGCACCGCGACATCAAGGCGCAGAACGTCATGCGCGAAGAGGGTGGCCGCCTGGTCCTGATGGACTTCGGGGCCGGGCAGGACGCCCATGCCGCGGGGGCCGCGCCCTCGGGCCGGCTGACGGGCACGCCGCTCTATCTGGCGCCCGAGCTGTTCCGCGGCGGCGAAGCCACGGTCCGCTCCGACATCTACGGCCTCGGCGTGTTGCTCTTCCACCTGGTGACGGGGCAGTACCCGGTGAGCGCGAGTTCGCTCGACGACCTCCGCCAGGCGCATCGCGAAGGCCGTCGCTTCCGCCTGCACGATGCCCGACCCGATCTGGCCGACGACTTCGCCCGCGTGGTCGAGCGCGCCGCGCATCCCGAGGCCGACCGGCGCTATGCGAGCGCCGGGGCGCTGCAGGAGGCGCTGGCCCGGTCGCTCGGACTCGACAGCACGATCACGGTGGACCGCGAGACCCTGGCGGCCGCGCTCGCCACGCCGGCATCGACCGACACCCCGATGCCGCTCGTGGGCGACACGCGTCGCGGACGACTCTTCCGCTGGTGGCACGTTGCCAGCCTCGGCTTCGTGCTCGGGGCCATCCTCGTCGCGCTCCTCGCGTGGCTGCTGCCGCGAGACGCCGTGCCGGCGTTGCAGCGCGCCACGGCGGTCAAGCCGGTGGTGGCCATTCGGCCCTTGCTGACCGAGGCGTCGCCCTTCGATCCGCTGACCTTCTCGGTGGCGAGCAGTCTCGGGGCGCGCCTGCGGTCGTCTCCCGAGGTGCGCGTGACGAGTGCCGAGGCCGTCGCCGTCCTCAACGACGCGGTCACCACGACGACCTCGATCATGGCGACGTTGCAGACCGACGCCGTCGTCGAGTTGCTGCCCGTGCGGGAGTTGCCGGACGGCTATCACGCGACCGTCCGCCTGATGATGGCCGGGGCGCTGCCGGTGACGCTGCCGTCGATCGGCCCGGCGGCGACCCTCGACAGTCTCAGCGAGGCGTTGGCCAGCGCGCTCGCGGCGCCGCTGCGGCTGAACCCGGAAGCGCTGCGTGGCACCGTGCACGCCGCGGCCTCACGTGGCAATCCCGAGGCGCTCGAGAACTTCAGTCGCGGGCTGCGCCAGATCGCGACCGAAAGCGCCGAGGGCGTGACGCAGGCCTGCCAGTCGTTCAAGGCCTCGACCGACGCCGATCCGACGTTCGCGGCCGGGTACGCGCGCTGGGCCCAGTGCCTGCTGACGCAGTACCGGTTCGGTGTGCTGCCACCCGCGACGGCCTTCGAACTCGCGCGGACCGCAGCGTCGATGGCGCTGGCGCGCGATTCCGAGAACGCCGACGCCCGCGCCGCGGTGGCCGATCTGTACGCGGAGGACCAGCACGACTGGGCCCGCGCCGAGCACGAGTTCCATGAGGCGCTGTCGCGTGACAGCAGCAACGTCTACGCCCGCTCGCGGTACGCCATGCTGCTGGCCGGTCGTGGGCGCACGGCCGAGTCGGTCGAGCAGCTCACCGAGGCGCGTCGCCTGGCGCCGCTCTCCACCACCGTCAAGGGCTACCTCGCGATGAGCCTGCACTACGCGGGCCGCGACGAGGAGGCGCTGGACATGTTCCAGCAGTTGCGCACGGTGGACTCGGCGCTGGAGTCGGCGCTGGTGGGGCAGTGCCGGATCTTCGTCGTCGTCGGCAAGTTCGAGGAGGCGCTCAGTACGTGTCGGCAACTGCTGACACGACGCAACGGGCGCGATGCCTTCGCCCAGGCCCAGATCGCGGCCGCACTCGGTCGTCTCGGGCGTCACGAGGACTCGAACAAGCAGCTGGCGCAGGTCCGTGCCCAGCTCGATGCGGCTGCCGACAGCGAGCGACCGAACCTCGCCTTCTTCCTCGCCACGGCGCACGCCGGTCTCGAACAGACCGATCAGGTGTTTCCGTGGCTGGAGGTGGCCGCACGCGGCAAGAGCTCGCGCCTGGCGTATCTGCGGGTCGATCCCCGCTTCGCTGTCGTCCGCGGGGATCCCCGCTGGTCACAGATCCTCGCCGTCTACGAAGGTCCGTGAGGTAGCATGCGGGCGCTTCCCGTCGCCTGTCAGTGTCACGCCGCCCCATGCGGCCCGAAAGGAGTCTGCCGATGTCGAAGAAGAAGGTCTCGCTCCGTCCCGTTGTCGATGCGATCGAGCAGTTGCTGAAGGAACTGGAGGGGGCCGAGGTTCCCACCGACGCCAAGGCCCTGCGCCACACCAAGGCCCTCAAGGCCACCCTGCAGGGCGCCTCGCTGCTGTTGCAGTCGGAGTGCTGGAACCGCGACGCCAACGACGCGGTGTACGAATTCCCTGCCTGATCTCGTGACCGCAGCGGCTGACGACGGGCGCCGTCGCCTGCGGCGCGCGCCGCACGTCCTGTGTCTCTGGGAGGGCACGGGGCGGGTCGTGCAGTCGGCCCGCCGGCCGTCCGGCGTGCCGGCCACCGATCTCGTGCTCGAGGTCCTCGATCACCTGGACACGTGGACCGCGATCGACACGCTCGCCGAGGCGCTGGCCCTGCCGGTCGCCGCGCTGGCCGTGCTCGTCGATGGCCTTCACGCGCACGACCTCATCGAGACCGACGCCGAGGGCGGACCGCACACGGCGTCCAGCCCGGGGGCGCGAACCGGCCCCTGGGCCGCCTGGTCGCCGGCCGCGTCACTGTTTCACGCCGCGACGCGCGACGTCGCCTTCGGACGCGGCGGTGCTTCCGGAACCGACAACGCGGGGCCGCGGCCGGATCCGATCCTTCCATCGCTCGGCGCGTCGATCCTGCCCCTGCCGGCGCCCTGCCTCGAGGAGCAGACGCTGCGCGCCGCCCTCCGCGACCGACGGACACACCGGCGGTTCGGGCCCGGTCCCATCGCACTGGCCGACCTCGCCACGCTGCTCGGCGTCACTTTTGGCGTGCAGGCCTGGGCACAAGCCGCTGAGGGGCCCCTCGCACTGAAGACGTCGCCCTCCGGTGGCGCGCGGCATAGCCTCGAGGCCTACGTCTGGGCACGACACGTGGATGGCCTCGCTCCCGGGCCGTACCACTACCGCCCAGGGGACCACACGCTGTCGACCATCGACCAGGCCGTCGCGCCGGCCGCGGTGACGCGGTGGCTGCCGACACAGCACGGCTACGAGGAGGCCGCGGTCATCGTGGTGCTGGCATCGGAGCTCGCGCGGGTGGCGTGGCGGTACCGCAGCGCCCGGGCCTATCGCGTCATCCTGATCGAGGCCGGCCACCTCGCCCAGTCCTTCTGCCTCGTGGCGACGGCGCTGGGGTTGGCGCCGTTCTGCACGGCGGCGATGGCCGAGACCGCCATCGAAACCGACCTCGGCCTCGACGGCCAGGCGCAGCCCGCGATGTACGTCATGGGCGTCGGTCAGGTCGCCAGTGGACCGTGGCAGCCGCACGCGGGACGTCCGGCCCCGAGGCTCGACGTCACGGCGCTCGGTCGTGGTCTGATCGGCGACGAGACGTGAACGTCACTCGTCGCTCGCGCGCACCTCGACGTCCACGTCGTCGCGTGAGTGGACGGTGACGAGAATGTCCATCGGACGACAGCAGACCCAGCAATCCTCGACGTAGATCTGGCGGCGGCCGGCCGTCACGTCGACGCTGAGCGTGATCGACTCGCCGCAATAGGGGCAACTGGATTCGATGTCCATCGGACGGTCATCGCACCTGCGACGCTCGATAGTAGCGCGATGGCAGCGGATGCCCGATGGCGGGCTCGATGCGCGCCGATGCCGCGACCACCGCCTCGAGATCGATCTCGCGCGCGAGTCCGAGGCCATGCAGCATGTAGAGCAGATCTTCGGTGGCGAGATTGCCGGTGGCGCCCGGCGCGAACGGACACCCGCCGAGTCCGCCGGCGCAGGCGTCGAAGGTCGCGATGCCCGCGTCGAGCGCCGCCAGCACGTTGGCCAGCGCCGTCCCTCTCGTGTCGTGAAAGTGCATGGCCACCGCCGTCACCGGCACGGCCGCCTGCAACTCCCGGATCAGCGCCCGGACCTGGCCCGGATGCGCGACGCCGATCGTGTCGCTGACGGCGATCTCGAAGACGCCCATGGCCAGCAGGGCCTCGCAGACGCGCAGGACCGCGGCAACGGGTACCTGGCCTTCGTAGGGACACCCGAACGCCGTGGACACATAGCCCCGCACGCGGACGCCGGCCCCCTGGGCGGCCACGCAGACCGCGCGCGCGGTGGCCAGCGCCTCGTCGACCGACTGGTTCAGGTTGCGGTGGCTGAAGGTTTCTGACGCCGCCGGGAACACGGCCACCTCGCGCAGGCCGGTGGCGATCGCACGTTCGAGCCCGCGCAGATTCGGGACGAGCGCCGAGAAGCGGACGTGCCCCGCCACCAGGTGCGGATCGGCGACCAGCGCCGCGCAGACCTCGTCACTGCTCGCCATCTGCGGCACCCGACTCGGATGCACGAAGGCGCCGGCCTCGATGCGCGTCAGCCCCGCGCGGCCAAGAGCGCGCGCGAAGGCGAGACGATCGGCGACCGAGACGGGCGTCGGCTCGTTCTGCAGCCCGTCGCGTGGTCCCAGCTCGACGACGGTGACGTTCACGTCACGGCCTCGCCATCCACGAGGTCGACGAGAGGCCGTCCCGGGGCGACGCGGTCACCGGGGGCGCAGTGGATCGCCTCCACGCGTCCGGCGGTCGGGGCCTTCAGCGGCAACTCCATCTTCATGGCTTCGAGCAGCAGCAGCGTGGTGCCGGCTGCCACGTCGTCGCCCGGCTGGACCAGGACCGCCGTGACCTGCGCGGGCATCGGCGCTTCGAGGGTCGCATGGCCGTGCGCATGCGACCGGGCGCGCGCCTCCGTCTCTGCCGGCACGCGCAGGACCTCGCCCTCGAGATGCACCCACACGGCGTCGTCTGGGCCGGTCACCGCGTGGGCGGTGCGCGGCGTGCCATCGGGACGCGTCAGGCGCCAGGTTCCATCGGCGCGGTGCTCGACCTGCCACTCAGCCACGCCACCCTCCCAACGCGACCCAGGGGCTGGCGAGGGCCTCGGGCCCGCGCGACGATCCGATCGGGCCTCCGCGTTGCTCGCCTCGCGGCAGCCGACGATGCTGCGCGGCCACCGCGGCGAGCGCGGCGAGATCGTCCGCTGACGGCGTGGCCACCAACGGGTCGTGATGAGCGGCGAGCCACCCCGTGTCGATTCGGCCGGCCTGCACGTCGGGATGCAGGAGCACCCGCAGCAGGTACGGGATGTTCGTGTGCAACCCGAGGATCACGAACTCGCGCAGCGCCTGTGCGGCGCGTGCCAGGGCAAGGGCGCGGGTCGGCGCGGACGTCACC
Organism: Luteitalea sp.; assembly: GCF_022842525.1. Classification (NCBI taxonomy): domain Bacteria; kingdom Pseudomonadati; phylum Acidobacteriota; class Vicinamibacteria; order Vicinamibacterales; family Vicinamibacteraceae; genus Luteitalea; species Luteitalea sp. The sequence goes on along the minus strand of NZ_JALHPM010000073.1, from coordinate 11,557 downwards.
AGCTTGGCCAGCAGCGGGTCGAAGTCCGGGGTGATGTCGTCCCCTTCGCGCACGCCGCTGTCGACGCGAATGCCCGGACCCTGCGGCTCGTGGTAGCGCAGCACGGGGCCGGCCTGGGGCAGGAAGCCCTGCGCCGGTGCCTCGGCATAGACCCGGCATTCGACGGCGTGCCCGCGCGGCACCAGAGCCTCTTGCGAGAAGTCGAGGCGCCTCCCCTCGGCGACATCGAGTTGCAGGTGCACGAGATCGACACCCATGACGAGCTCGGTCACCGGGTGCTCGACCTGCAGGCGCGTGTTCATCTCGAGGAAGTAGAACGCGGCCTCGTCGCCATCGCCCTCGAGGAGGAACTCGACGGTGCCCGCATTGCGATACCCTGCCGCGCGCGCCGCCGCCACGGCAGCCGCGCCCATCCGTGCGCGGAGCGCCGCCGAGACGACCGGCGACGGCGCTTCCTCGATGACCTTCTGATGCCGGCGTTGCAGCGAGCACTCGCGTTCGCCGAGATGCAGGGTCGCACCGTGGTCGTCGGCGATGATCTGGACCTCGATGTGCCGGGCGCCGTCAATCCGCCGCTCGACGTACAGCGTGCCGTCGCCGAAGGCGGCCTCCGCCTCGCGACGGGCCGCGCCCAGGGCCTCGTCGAGATCCTCGGCGCGCTCGACGACGCGCATGCCCTTGCCACCCCCACCGGCCGAGGCCTTGACGATCAGCGGAAAGCCGACGCGCGTGCCGGCCGCCCGCAGCGCGTCGAGCGACTGATCCTCGGGCCGCGCCCCGGGCACGCAGGGAACACCGGCAGCCTCCATGAGCCGACGTGCCTCCAGCTTGGAGCCCATGCGGGCGATGACGTCGGCGGAGGGGCCGATGAAGGTCAACCCGGCGTCGGCGCAGGCGGCCGCGAGAGCCGGCCGTTCGCTCAGGAAGCCGTAGCCGGGATGGATCGCGTCGGCGCCCGACTGTCGGGCGGCGTCGATGACGCGGTCCACCGACAGGTACGCCGAGACGGGGCGTGCCTCGACCGGTGTGCCACCGGCGTCGCTGGCGGGGAGGTCCAGGCACACGGCGTCGTCGGCGCCCAGGACGTGGGCGCGGGTGGCGTCCGGGCCGGCGTAGATGGCCACTACGCCGAGGCCCCGCTCGCGGCAGGCGCGTGCGATGCGGACGGCGATCTCTCCTCGATTGGCAATCAGGACCTTACGCACGTCCGGGCTCCGTCGCGTGCCAGGACGGCGGCCGACGCTCGAGGAAGGCGCGCAGGCCTTCCTGGCCGTCCTCACTCACGCGCTGGCGGGCAATGGCCTCCGCCGTCAGGCGGCGCTCGGCCGCATCGGGCAGGGGCGCCAGCGCGCCGAGCAGCGCCTTGGTGGCGCGATGGGCCGACGCGGCGCCGAGCGCCAGTTCGTCAAGGCGCTCGCGCAGCACCGCATCCAGCCGATCGGCACCGCAGACGTCGTCGACCAGGCCCAGCCGCAGGGCCTCGCCGGCCGACAGGCGGTGCGCCCGCAGGAACAGGGTCCGTGCGGCGGCGATGCCGATGCGCCGGATCACGTACGGGGCAATCGTGGCCGGCAGGATGCCGACGCGGGCCTCGGTGAAGCCGAGCACGGTGTCGTCGCGCGCCACCACCAAATCGCTCACCGCGAGCAGGCCCGACCCGCCGCCGAGGGCAGCGCCATGCACGCGCGCCACCAATGGCATTGGCAGGGAGGCCAGCGCATGGAACAGGTCGGCCACCGCCAGGGCGTCCTCGAGATTGCGCGCGTCGTCGTAGTCGCGCATGCGACGCATCCAGCCGAGATCGGCGCCGGCACAGAACGAGGCGCCGGCGCCCGACAGCACCACGACTCGCACGGAGGCGTCCGTGGCGACTCGCCGTGCTTCGTCACGCAGCGTCGCCACCAGCGCATCGTCGAGGGCATTGCGGACCTCGGGCCGATCGAGCGTCCACCACACCTCGCCGCCCCGTCGCTCGACCTGCAGTCCTGTCATGCGCGTCGCCCCGGTCACATGCGGAAGACGCCGGTCTGCCTCGGCGGCAGCGGCGCGTGATGGCTGATCGCGATGCCGAGTCCGAGCGCATCACGCGTGTCCAGCGGGTCGAGGATGCCGTCATCCCACAGCCGGGCCGTCGAGTAGTACGGCGATCCCTCGTGCTCGTACTTCTCGAGCAAGGGGTCGCGGATGGCGGCCTCGTCCTCGGCGCTGAGCGTCCGGCCCTGTCGGTCGAGCTGGTCACGCTTCACCGTCGTCAACACCCCGGCGGCCTGCTCGCCTCCCATGACGGAGATGCGCGCGTTGGGCCACATCCAGAGCAGACGCGGCGCGAAGGCGCGGCCGCACATGCCGTAGTTGCCGGCGCCGAACGAGCCCCCGATCACCACCGTGAACTTGGGCACGCGCGCCGTGGCCACCGCGTGCACCAGTTTGGCGCCATCCTTGGCGATGCCGGCGCGTTCGTACTGGGCCCCGACGATGAAGCCGGTGATGTTCTGGAGGAAGACGATCGGCACGCCGCGCTGATCGCACAGCTGGATGAAGTGCGTCGCCTTGAGGGCCGACTCGGAGAAGAGCACCCCGTTGTTGGCGATGATGCCCACGAGGTAGCCGTGGAGGCGCGCAAAGCCGGTCACCACCGTCGGCGCGTAACGGGCCTTGAACTCGTCGAAGCGCGATCCGTCGACCAGCCGCGCGATCACGTCGCGCGCATCACACGCCTTGCGCAGATCGTCAGGGATCAGGCCATACAACTCCCGCGGGTCGTATGCCGGCGGCTCCGCGGCGATGCGGTCGACGGGGACCGCTGGCGGCACCGGGACGCTGGCGACGATGGTGCGTGCCAGGTGCAGCGCGTCGGCGTCGTCCTCGGCGAAGTAGTCGGCCACCCCGGACAGCCGGGTATGCACGTCGGCGCCACCCAGGGCCTCGGCCGTGACGTCCTCGCCAGTGGCCGCCTTCACCAGTGGCGGCCCGCCGAGGAAGATCGTGCCGGTCCCGGTGACGATGACGGTTTCGTCCGACATCGCGGGAACATACGCCCCCCCGGCGGTGCACGAGCCCATCACCACGGCAATCTGCGCGATGCCCTCGGCCGACATGCGCGCCTGGTTGAAGAAGATGCGGCCGAAGTGATCGCGGTCGGGGAACACCTCCGCCTGCAGGGGCAGGAAGGCGCCACCCGAATCCACCAGGTAGATGCACGGCAGCCGATTCTCGAGCGCCACCTCCTGCGCGCGCAGGTGCTTCTTCACCGTCAAGGGGAAGTAGGTGCCCCCTTTCACGGTGGCGTCGTTGGCCACGATGAGCACTTCGCGGCCCGAGACGCGACCGATGCCCGTGACCAACCCGGCGCCGGGGGCATCGCCGTCGTAGACATCCCACGCGGCCAGGGGCGACAGTTCCAGGAACGGTGTGCCGGCGTCGAGCAGGCGCTCGAGGCGGTCACGGACCGTCAGCTTGCCCTGCGCGCGTTGCCGCGCCTGGGCCTCGGCGCCACCGCCCTCGCGGGCCAGGGCCCGACGTGTTCGCAACTCGACCATCAGCGCGTCCATCCGCGCGGCGTTGCGCCGGAACGACGCGCTGTGCGGATCGACCGACGAGGGCAGGCGGTCCATGGAGGTCACCAGCCGCAGCAGTCGGTCTTGTAGCCGCACGCCGGGCAGCGCCACACCGCATGCATCCGGAACATCTCGGCGCCGCAGCGGTCGCAGACCGTGGGGGGATCGCACTGGGGTTGGGGACGGATCGGGGTCGTCTCGCGAGGCGACGACGCCGGCGGCACAGACGGATCCTGGGGCATGGCCGGATTATAGGGCCCGCGGAACCAGGACCGCTGCGGGCAGGTCTCAGTGAAGAAATGACGACTCCCGCGTCCGCGTTTGTTACGCTGAACCCTGTGATGCATGTAAACACGACATTGGTCGTCTCCAGTCCAGACAGCCCGGCGCGCCTTACCTGTCCGGAACAACGACATGGCCGCTGACACCGCGCTGCGTGTGCTGCTCGTCGGCGAGATCGATGCGGGGCTCCGTCTCGGCCTGGATCGTGTGAACGAGCGTCGTCTGGTGGACCTGCGCGAGACGTCGGCCGCCGGGGTCGAGGAGGCCGTCGACGTCTGGGCGCCCGACATCCTGCTGGTCGCGCTCGGGGTGGCGGACGAGGGGGGACCCGACCTGTTGCGGCACTGGCGCCATCTGCTGCCCGATGCCGACGCCGTAGTCGTGCGCCGGGGCGAGACCGATGTGCGCACGGCCGAGTGGTTGCGGGCCGGGGCCTTCGCCGTCGTCGGCCGACCGGTGGAGCCGGATGAACTGGCCGAGGAACTCGAGCGCGCGGCCGAGCGCGTGCGGCTGCGCGTCGAGAACCGCCAGTTGCGGCGGCAGCTCGATGCCCCTCGCCGCTTCCCGGCCATCGTCGGCCAGAGCAAGAAGATGCTCGAGCTCTACGAACTCGTGGGGGCGGTGGCCGGCAGCGACGCCAACATCCTCGTGCTCGGCGACAACGGGACGGGGAAGGAACTGATTGCCAACGCGATCCATGCGCACAGCGCCCGTGCCGAGGGGCCGTTCATCAAGATCAACTGCGCGGCCCTGCCCAAGGAACTGATCGAGGCGGAGCTGTTCGGCTACCGGCGGGGGGCGTTCACGGGGGCCTTCACCGACAAGGCGGGCCTGCTGGCGATGGCCGAAGGTGGTTCGCTGCTGCTCGACGAGATCGGCGAGATGCCGTCGTATCTGCAGGCCAAGCTGCTGCGCGTGCTGCAGGAGCGCGAGTTCCGGCCCATCGGCAGCGATCGCAGCGTGCGGGTCGACTTCCGGCTCATCTGCGCCACCAACGTCGATGTGGAGGCGGCGCTGCGCGAGGGGCGGCTGCGCGAGGACCTCTACTTCCGCATCAACACCATCACCGTGCGGGTGCCGGCGCTGCGCGAGCGGCTCGAGGACCTCGCGCCGCTCTGCCAGCACTTCCTGGCGCTCTACAACACGCGCCACGGGCGGGCGTTGCGTGGTCTCAATCCGGCGGCCTACCACCGCCTCATGCAGCACCGCTGGCCCGGCAACATTCGCGAGCTCGAGAACGTCATCGAACGCGGCGTGCTCGTGGCACGTGGGCAGGACCTGCTCCCCGAGGATCTGCCCGAGTCCGTCGTCGCCTCGTCGGGAGGGGGGCCGATCTCGCCGGACCTGCTGCCGGCGACGGCGACGCTGGCCGAAATCGAGCGCATGGCCATCCTGCAGGCCCTGCAGCGCACCAGTTGGAACAAGCAGGAGGCGGCGCAGCAGCTCGGTCTGTACCGGCCGACGCTGTACAGCAAGATGAAGAAGCATGGCATCACGTCGCCGCCGCGGGCCCGTCGCCGCCTGGCGGTCGACGTGCCGAGCGAATCGCCGGCCTGATGAGGTCGGCGGGTGGCTGGCATGTGCTGCGGTCACGTGGTCAAATGACACGATGCGTCCCGCGGTCGCGGGGCGTCTGGAGGACCGAGCGCGTGAACGACCGGACGAAGATCATGTTGTCGGCACTGGCAGGCGCCGCGGGCGGCGCCGTGGCGGGCTACCTCATGTTCACGAAGCATGGGGAAGCGTTGCGGGAGCAGTTGGGGCCCGGGCTGGAGGACGTGATTGGCCGCCTGCAGGACCTGCAGGCGTCGGTGCAGCACGCGCGCGGCGTCGCGGACCAGAGCTGGTCGACGCTCCGCGACATCACACGCGACACCGGGCGCGGCTAGCCCCGGACGAGGAATGCCATGAGCCACGACGATGCCAACGGCCGCAACAGCGGCGCGACCTTCCTGATCGGTTTCATCGCCGGTTCGATGCTGGGGGCGGGCCTGGCCCTGCTGTTCGCACCGAAGCCGGGCGACGAGACGCGTCGCGAGGTGGCCGAACGGGCCCAGCGCGTCAAGGACAAGGCGCGCGAAGGGCTCGGCTCGGCGTCCGACCGCGTCGCGCAGTTCACCGAGCGCGGCAAGGCCATCTACCAGACGGCCGCCGAGAAGGCGCGCGACGCCGCGCAGGCCGTGCGCGAGGGCCGCGATCCGATCGCCGCCGTCGCCGACGGCGACGAGACCCTCAGCTGAGGCACACGCCTCCCGGCCGCGGACGGAGCGCATCTCCGTCCGCCCCCTCCACGTCGTGAGCCGTCGACTCGCTCCCCTCGACACGGTGCCGGAGCCTGCCGGCCCGCCGCCGTCCTGGCCCCATCAGCTGTGGCGGTGGGCCCGCTCCCTGCCCCGCGCCATCGGCGTCGCGGCCTGGCGAGGACTGGTCCGCTTCCTCAACAGCGACAACCTGACGTACGCCTCGTCGATCTCGTTCTACGCGCTGCTGTCGTTGTTCCCGCTGTTCCTGCTGCTGTTCTCGATCCTCGGCAGCGCCACCACCGATGAGGACTCGCGGCTGCGGGTGTTCAACTTCGTGCTGCGCTACTTCCCGCGCCAGTTCGACTTCATCTCCACGCAGGTCGATGCCTTCCGGCAGCAACGCATCCAGCTCGGGCTGGCGGCCAGTCTGGTGATGATCTGGTCGGCGCTGGGGGTGTTCGGCGCCATCACGACCGCGGTCAACTACGCGTGGAAGGTCGATCGCCAGCCGAACTACTTCAAGCACAAGCTGGTGGCGTTCCTGATGCTGGTGGCGTCAGGCGTGCTGCTGCTGGCCGCCCTGGTGCTGATCAGTGCCGGGTCGGTGATCGAGGCCAACTGGTTTGCCACCGCCGTCGGCGCCATGCCCGCACTCGACTGGCTGCGCGGCCTGTGGGCGCGCTGGGCCAGCATGCTGCTGTTCATCCTCGTGATGGGGCTGATCTTCTACTTCGTGCCCAACACCAACAAGGTGCGATTCCGCGACGTCTGGCCCGGCGCGATCGTCGCTGGTGTGTTGTGGCGGGCGGCGCTCGCGGGATTCAGCTGGTACGTGCGCGACCTCTCACGCTTCAGCATCCACGGCACCATCGCCAGCGTCGTGGTCTTCCTGCTGTGGGTCTACGTGTCGGCGGTGGTCCTGCTCTACGGGGTGGAGATGACGGTCGCGTACGCGCAGATTCGCCGGCTGGCCCGTCAGCGCGACGCCTGACGCGCGGGGCGGCGGTGTCGCGGCGGCGCGGGCGGCGTGCGGCCCCGGATCGGCGCGGCTACTTCGTCGGTGGCACGAGGACCTGCGGGCGCAGGCCGAGTTCGTCGCGCGCCGCCTGCGCCACCGCGGTGGCCACCCGCACGGCCTGGCCCGCCAGCGTCAGCACGACGATCGACCCGCCGAAGCCGCCGCCGGTGATGCGGGCTCCGAGGACCCCGCGCTGGGACCGGGCAATCTCCACCATCCGATCGATCTGGGGCAGCGAGATCTCGTAGTCGTCGCGCAGCGAGGCGTGCGACTCGTCCATCAGCACGCCGAAGCGGGCCATGTCGCGCTTGCGCAGGGCCTCGACGGCGGCCAGCACCCGGGCGTTCTCGGAGACGATGTGGCGGGCGCGCTTGCGCAGGAACTCGGGCAACTGCTCGATGCGCCGCTGGCCGTACTCGCTCAGGTCCCGGATCTCGTGGACGCCGAGCGCCCGCGTCGCCGCATCGCATTCCTGACGACGCTGCCGGTAGCTGCCGGTGGCATGGCTGTGGCTGATCCCCGAGTTGATGACGGCGAACTCCGCCGTCGACGGGATGCGCACCAGCTGCCAGGAGAGGTCGCGCGTGTCGAGGAAGAGGGCGTGATTGGCTGCGCCCAGCGCGCAGGCGATGGGGTCCATGACGCCCACCGGTACGCCGATGAAGTCGGTCTCGACCCGCCGCGCCAGCCCGGCCAGCACGACATCGTCGATGTGCAGCTGGAAGAGATCGCGCAGGGCCCGCAACACCGCGACCGTCAGCGAGGCGCTCGACGACAGCCCGCTGCCGAGCGGCACCTCGGAGCGGATGACCGCATCGAAGCCGCCGACACGATGGCCGGCGGCACGCAGCACGGCCGTGGCGCCCTGCACGTAGTCGACCCACGTACTCGTGCGTGCTTCTTCACCGACCACGAAGCGGACCTGCTGCTGGTCGTGCGGCACCGAGGCGCTCCACGCCCGGGAGGCGCCGTCGGCATTGGCCGCGACGGCGACAGCGGTGGTCTGCGGAATGACGGTCGGCAGGACGAAGCCGCCGGAGTAGTCGGTGTGCTCGCCGATCAGATTGACCCGCCCCGGCGCCTCACCGATGACGGTGCGGCGATGGCCCAGGTGCCGGATGATGTCGTGGTGCGGAATCTCTGTCACGGGCGGGCAGGCTCGAGGCTCAGGACGCCGGCTGCAGATTGCCGAGGGCCTTCAGGATGGCGGCGGCGAAATGCGGCACGTCGTCGGCCTTGCGCGCGGTGATGACGCAGCCGTCCTCGACCACGGGGCGGTCCACGTAGCGGCCGCCGGCGTTCTTGATGTCGATGGCGATGGACGGCCAGCAGGTGATCATCCGCCCGGCGACCGCCTTGACGGAGATGAGCATCTGGGCACCCCGGTCGATGGCCGCCACCGGCTTGCCCGCGGCGAGCATGTCGCGCACCAGATCGGTCATCGCGTGCCGCATGCGCATGCGGTCGGGCGCGTAGCCGCCCGGAATCAGGACGGCGTCGAAGTCCTTCGCATGGGCCTTGCCGGCCGAGAGGTCGGCTTCGATTTCGAGGGACTTGCGGCCCCGGTAGGTACGCCCGGCGATCGGGCCGACAACGACCACTTCGACCCCGGCGGAACGCAGGAGGTCGCGGGTGCCGGCCACATCGGCATCCTCGAACTCGTCCTCCACCAGCAGGGCCACACGCTTGCGTTGTTCGGTTGTCACGGCATGGATCTCCGGATGGCGATATTACATCAGCGCTAAGATCGCCTGATGGCCAACCGCCTCGGGAGCGAGAGCAGTCCCTACCTCCTCCAGCACGCCACCAATCCCGTGGACTGGTACCCGTGGGGCCCCGACGCCCTCGCGCGCGCCCGCGCCGACCACAAGCCGATCTTCCTGTCGGTGGGCTACAGCACCTGCCACTGGTGCCACGTGATGGAGCACGAGTCGTTCGAGCACGCCGGCATCGCCGCCCTGCTCAACGCGCACTTCGTCAGCATCAAGGTCGACCGCGAGGAGCGCCCGGACATCGATCGCGTCTACATGCTGTTCGTCCAGGCCACCACCGGGCAGGGGGGCTGGCCGATGAGCGTGTTCCTGACGCCCGATCTCCAGCCGTTCTACGGCGGCACGTACTTTCCGCCGACCGCCCGCTTCGGGCGCCCCGGCTTCCTCGAGGTGCTGCAGGAGATCAGCCGCACCTGGCGCGAGGAACCGGCACGCGTCGCCGCCTCGGCCGCCACCCTCACCGAGCGGCTCCGGGAGGCCACACGTCCCGAGCCGCCGCCCGACGGCGGTGTGCACATCGCGCCGCCCGCGGCCCTGGACGCCGCCCTGGCCGTCTACGTCCAGGCCTACGACGCCCGCTTCGGGGGCTTTGGCGCCGCGCCCAAGTTCCCGCGGCCGTCCGAACTGCTGTTCCTGCTGCGGCAGTACGCCGTGTCCGGCAACCCCGAAGGCCTCGAGATGTCCCTCGAGACGCTGCGCGGCATGGCCACCGGGGGCATGCGCGATCACGTCGGCGGTGGCTTCCATCGCTACTCGGTGGATGCGTTCTGGCGGGTGCCGCACTTCGAGAAGATGCTCTACGACCAGGCGCAACTCGTGCTTGCCCTGCTCGAGGCGTCGCAGGCGTCGGGCGATCCGTTCTACGCCTCGGTCGCCGAAGACACCCTGGCGTACGTCGCGCGCGAGATGACCAGCCCGGACGGTGGCTTCCTGTCGGCCGAGGACGCCGACAGCGTGCCGGCCGACGAGGCCGATGTGCCGCATCCGCGCCGCCTCGAAGGGGCGTTCTACCTGTGGAGCCTCGAGGAGGTCACCGACGCGGTGGGGGAGGCGCTGGCGCCGCTGGCCATCGAACGGTTCGGCCTGCTGCCGGAGGGCAACGCGCAGGACCCACAGGGCGAGTTCCGCGGCCGCAACGTGCTGCACGTGGCCCGCGACCTCGAGGACCTGGCCACCAGCCTGGGACGACCCATCGACGAGATCATCCGCGACCTCCGCACGGTGCGCCAGCGCCTGTTCACGGCGCGTGGCCAGCGGCCCCGGCCACGGCTGGACGACAAGGTCCTGACGGCGTGGAACGGCCTGATGATCGCCGCCTTCGCTCGCGCCGCCCGCCAGCTGCGCAGCCAGAGTCCCCAGGCGGACACCTGGCTCCGGGCCGCCGAGCGCGCGGCGCAGTTCCTCCGTGACACCGTCTGGGATGCCAACCGCGGCACGCTGCTCCGGCGCTGGCGCGCCGGCGACGCCGCCATCGACGGGTACGCCGAAGATTACGCGTACCTGGCGTGGGGCCTGCTCGAGCTGTTCGAGGCCACGGGCGATGCCTCGTGGCTGGAGTGGGCGCGCGACCTGCAGGCGCAGCTCGACGATCGCTTCTGGGACGAGGTCGCCGGCGGCTGGTTCTCGACCACCGGGGACGACCCGAGCGTGCTCCTCCGCATGAAGGAGGACTACGACGGCGCCGAGCCTTCCGCCAGTGCCGTCGCGGTGAGCAACCTGCTGCGGCTGGTCCACCTCGCGCCGGATGCCGCCGCGGTCACTCGCGTCGAGCGCACCCTGGCGCGGGGCGGTCTGGCCATCGGGCAGGCGGCCCGCGCCGTGCCGCACATGCTGGCCGGGCTGACGACGTACCACGCGGGGCTGCGACAGGTGGTCATCGTCGGCGTCCCCGACCATCCCGACACGCAGGCCCTGCACGCGGTGGTCGCGCGCCAGTACCTGCCCTTCACCATCGTCGTGCCGGTGACGCCAGGCCATGCGCAGGCGCGCCTCGCGCACCTGCTGCCGTTCCTCGAGACGCTGACCCTGCGCGATCAGCGTGCCACGGCGTACGTGTGCGAGGGGTTCACCTGTCAGGCCCCGACCACCGACCCCGAGACCCTTGCGCGCCAGCTGGGAGCCATGTCGTGACCACGGAGACGGGCATCGCGGATGCCCTCGAGATCATTGCGTTGTCGGTGGAGGATGGCGTCGCGGCCGCCGAGGGCGGCGCCACACGCCTCGAAGTGGTGCGCGACATCCAGGCGGATGGCCTGACGCCGGACGTGCGCCTGGTCGAAGCCCTGTTGGCGCGCCTCTCGTTGCCCCTGCGGGTGATGATTCGCCCGCGCAACACCTTCCTGGTCGGCGACGACGCCCATCGCGACGAGATCCGGCGTGACGCGGCGGTGTTCGCGGATCTGCCGGTGGATGTGGTCACCGGGTACGTGCGTGCGGCCGCCGACGGGTCGTCGGAGATCGACGAGGACGCGCTGGCGCTGGTGGCCGAGCGGGTGCCTCGTGCGCGCATCACGGTGCATCGGGCCATCGAGCGCATCAGCGGCGATCCCGCGGCGGCGCTGCGGCGGTGCCCGGCGGTGGATCGCGTGCTCTCGGGGGGCGGGGCGGGGTCGTGGGCCGACCGCGCCGAGGCGCTGGAGGGACTGCAGGCCAGCATCGCGCCGATCCGCGTCATCGTCGGCGGCG
>NZ_JALHPM010000072.1:0-30793 GCF_022842525.1 Luteitalea sp. | reverse complement strand
GAGAGCGGGCCCTACCCCTTCCTCTACCACCCCTTCCTCTACCACCCCTTCCTGTACCATCCCCCCATGCACGACTCCGCCGCACCGACTGGCTGGACCCGGCGACAGCTGTTTCGCACCGCCCGCGCGCTCGGGCTCGGCGCGCTCGTCCCTGGAGCCGCGGCCGCGGCGCAACCGGTCGCCCGCGGCGCCGCCGCGACCTCGCCGACCGGCGCCGACCTGTACACCGCGCTCGGCGTGCGGCCGATCATCAACGCGCGGGGCACGTTCACCATCATCGGGGGCTCGGTCGAACTTCCCGAGGTGCGCGCGGCCAAGGCCGCGGCCAACCAGCACTACGCCAACTTCGAGGAACTGATGGAGGCCGCGGGCAAGCGCCTCGCGGAACTCACCGGTGCCGAGTGGGGCATGGTGAGCTCGGGGTGCGCGGCGGCGATCTCGCACGCGACGGCGGCGTGCGTCGCCGGCGGCAATCCCGACCTGCACGTGCGGCTGCCCGATCTGACGGGTTTCGCGAAGACCGAAGTGATCATCCCCACGCACTCGCGCAACGTGTACGACGCCGCCGTGCGGGCCGTGGGCGTGACCATCGTCGAGGTCGACACGCCGGAGGCCCTGGCGCTGGCGATCGGGCCGAAGACGGCCATGATCTACTTCTTCACGACACCGCGCAACGAGACGGGGCCCATGTCGCTCGAGGCCATCGCGCGCATCGCGACGCCGCACGGCGTGCCGATCATGGTGGACGCCGCGGCGGAGATTCTCACCGTGCCCAACGTCCACCTGCAGCGCGGCGCGACGCTGGTGGGCTACAGCGGCGGCAAGATCCTGCGTGGGCCGCAGACCGCCGGACTGCTGCTCGGGCGCAAGGATCTCGTGCAGGCCGCCTGGATGCACAGCGCGCCGCACCACGGCTACGCGCGGGCGATGAAGGTGGGCCGCGAGGAGGTCGTCGGCATGCTCATCGCCGTCGAGCGCTGGGTGAAGGGCGACCGCGCCGCCGAGTGGGCCGAGTGGGTGCGGCAGGCCGAGGTCATTGCCGCGGCGGCATCGCGCGTGCCTGGCGTGACCGCGACCATTGCGCGTGAACCCTGGGAGGACCGATCCAACCGCAGCCCGCGGGTCACGCTCCGCTGGACCGCGTCGCAGGTCGGGCTCACTGGAGCGCAGGCAGTCGAGCTCCTGTACAACGAGGAGCCCCGCATCACCGTCGGCGGCGCCTCGGGTGCGCGAGACGGGCAGCCTGGTGACGCGGGCCTCACGCTCGCGACCTCCATGCTCCAGCCCGGCGACGAGACCGTCGTCGGTGAGCGGCTGCGTGCGGTCCTGTCGGCGAAGCGGACGCTCGTTGTGCCGCCACCCGCGGCCGCGCCGGCGGGCGATGTCGCGGGGCAGTGGCGTGTCGAGATCGCGTTCCTGGCGTCGCGCAGCACGCACGTGCTGCAGCTCCGCCAGCGCGGCGCCGTCATCGAGGGCTCGCACCAGGGCGATATCGAGACGCGCGAGCTGTCGGGGACCATGGATGGGGCGAAGGTCGCGTTCACGAGTCGCATCACCGAGCGGAGCGGGAACTCGCTCAACTACCGGTTCACGGGCGAGCTGTCCGGCGACACGCTGTCGGGCACGATCGACATGGGCGAGTATCGCAGCGCCACGTGGACGGCGCGCCGCGTCACCACGGCGTGAACGCTCGCGGCCGGCGGCGTCACGCCGGCCGCCGCAGGCACCTCGACGATGATCGTGGCGTCAGTGACCACGGGAGGGCAGGCATGAGTCAGGGGAACACGAAGTTCGGCGTCGGGATGGTGCTGGGGCTGGCCGTCGGGATGCTGCTCTATCGGCTCATCTTCGGCTGAGGGGCCCGGCGCGGAATGGCTGCGGCAGCGGCGTACGTCGTCCGGCAGTTTCGGCCGGAGGACGCGGCATCCTTGCTGTCGGCGGTGCGCGCGTCGCTTCCGGCGCTGGCGCGCGAGATGCCATGGTGCCAGGAAGACTACGCGCTTGCCGACGCGGCCGCGTGGATCTCGTTCGCGCAGGCCGCGTGGTCCAGCGGTGCCGAGTTCCCGCTCGGCATCTTCGAGGGTGCGTCGGGCGCAGTCGTCGGCGGCACCGGCATCAATCAGATCCACGCGGTCCATCGCACGGGCAACATCGGCTACTGGGTCAGTGCCCCGCACAGGGGACGGGGCGTCGCCACGCTCGCCGCCCGGCAGGCGGCGCGACTCGGCTTCGGTGAACTTGGCCTCACGCGGCTCGAGATCGTCGTGCTCCCCGGGAATGTCGCCAGCCAACGGGTGGCGGAAGCGCTGGGCGCCACGCTGGAGTGCACGGCGAGGAATCGTCTGCACGTGCGTGGCCAGCCCCATGACGCCCTGGTGTACTCGCTGACGCCGGAGGACGCTCGACGCTGGCGTCCCGAGTGACGCCTCGCTGTGCGTGATCGGTCGGCGCGCGAGCGTTGCGAAACGCGCCACCCGCTAGCGTCGCTGGCTGTGCGGATTCTGCACAGGTCCGCGTGTGCGGCTGCCGATGCCTGTGGGTGCTGGCGACGTCTGGGATGGCACGCCTCTCGCCGCGTCGCCCTGCATGACTGGTGGCCAGCCGGGTCGGCGGCGCACGTTGGGGGAGGTCGTCCGCGCGGCGCTCAGGGCGGGGCACTACTCGCCGCGCACGGAGGAGGCGTATGTCGGGTGGATCCGGCGCTTCGTCCGCTTCCATGGCCACCGGCATCCGAGGACACTGGGCGAGCCCGAGGTGACGGCCTTCCTGTCCTCGCTGGCCGTGCATGGGAGGGTGGCCGCATCGACGCAGAACCAGGCGCTCAGCGCGCTGCTCTTCCTCTACACCCGTGTCCTGGGCCTCGAGTTCGATTGGTGACATGGCCTGGTCCGGCATGCGCGCCGTCCGGCGCGCATGCCGGTCGTGCTGACGCGCGACGAGGTCCGCGGACTGCTGGCGCAGCTTCAAGGCAGGGAGTGGCTCGTCGCATCGCTGCTCTACGGCGGCGGCCTTCGACTGTTGGAGTGCCTCACGCTCCGGATCAAGGATGTCGACCTCGCGAGCCGCGAGGTGCGGGTGCGCGACGGCAAGGGGCGGAAGGACCGCGTGACCGTCGTGCCGACCCGGCTGGTGCCTGCGCTGACGGCTTGCCTTCAGGAGAGTCGGAGACTGCACGGCCGTGACCTCGAGGCCGGTGCCGGTTGGGTGGCTCTGCCGGATGCGCTTGATCGGAAGTACCCACGCGCGGGTCGTGAGCTCGCGTGGCAGTGGGTGTTCCCGGCCACGCGCACGTACCTCGATGGCCACACAGGGCAGCGTCGTCGGCATCATCTGCACGAGACCGTGGTGCAGCGGGCCGTCACGCAGGCGGTGGCGCGCGCCGGCATCGCGAAGGCGGCGAGTTGCCACACGCTCCGGCACTCGTTCGCCACACACCTGCTCCAGTCCGGCTACGACATCCGGACGATCCAGGAGCTGCTCGGCCACCGTGACGTCAGCACGACGATGATCTACACGCACGTGCTGAACGCTGGGGGCCGGGGCGTGAGGAGTCCGCTTGACGACCTTCTGTGAGGCGTGCAGCATATCCGCATACGCCGACCAGCCTATCGACGAATGTGGTCCGTCGTCGTCGCCTGGCTAGTCCTTGCCTCTAGGGGACTTGGCAGGTCCTGCCGCTGACGAGCGGCAACGAATAGGCTGCGAACGCGGCAGACATGCTGCGGGTTACTACACGTTAGACCGGTCAGCGAACAGCGGCCAAGCCCACCGAGCGGCTCCCGGCGCCGACCGATTGCAGGCTGTCAACCATCGTGCGACGATCGCCGCATGCCTTCGAATCCGTTGACCGAGCTCTTGAAGCTTCCACCCGGGGACCGGGCTGTCTTGGCCATGTCCCTGTGGGAGAGCCTCAACGACGACGAACGGGACGAACAGCTCGAATTGAGCGAGGCCGACCGGGCCGAACTCGACCGGCGTTGGGCCGAACACCTCAACGATCCCGCTAGCGGCGTACCGTGGTCGGTGGTTCGTTCCAAGCTTCGCGGCTGAGCATGCCACTCCAGGTCGTCTTCCGGCCACAAGCCGCTGCGGAGGCGGTCGAGGTTCAAGAGTGGTACGAAACGCGGAGTTCGGGCCTCGGCGACCAGTTCGGTGAAGCCCTCGAGGAACTCGTGGAGCGGATCGCCAACCTTCCCGCAGCGTTTCCTCGCGTGCATGGCGCGACGCAGCGAGCCGTGTTGCGTAGGTTTCCCTACGCGGTTTACTTTCGCGTGGCTTCTGGTTCGGTTGTCGTGCTGTCGATTCACGGTCGGCAACATCCGTCTCGTTGGCAACGCCGCAGGTAGGGTGGGTGCCAGACGGTCTAACCGCCGCTTGCAGCCGACGGCGCCTGGCGCGATCATGAGGCGCCGCGGCTGAAGCGGAGCACGTTAGGCAGGCACATCTCGCGTGGCCATCGGCCATGCGCCATTGGCGTATACTCACTCCATGCGGTTCGTCGAGACGCCGATCTTCACCAAGGTCATCGGCGCCTACCTCGACGATGAGGACTACCGCTCGCTGCAGTCATCCTTGATGCTGCGCCCCGAGCAAGGGCCGGTCGTGAAGGGCTCGGGAGGTGTGCGTAAAGTGCGTTGGGGGCGGACCGGTGCTGGGAAGCGCGGCAGCTTGCGCGTGCTGTACTACTGGGCGCCCCGGCCATCGGTGGTCTACTTGTTGTACGCCTACGCGAAGAACGACCAGGGCGATCTCACGCCGGGGCAGGTGCGCGCACTCGCCGCGCTCGTTCGGGAGGAGTTCAAGTGAAGGAGGCGGCATTCCAGGAACTCCTGGCAAGCGTTCGCCAGGCGGGACGGATTCGGCGGGGCACGCTGAAGGCGGCTCGGACGACGGTGTTCCGCCCTGCGGACGTCAAGGCGGTCCGGGCCAAACTCGGCACATCGCAATCGGAGTTCGCGGTGATGATCGGCGTGAGTGTCGCCACGCTTCGGAACTGGGAGCAGGGGCGGCGCATGCCTGAGGGGCCGGCGCTTGCACTGCTCCGAGTGGCGGCCAAGCATCCCGACGTTGTCATCGATGCATTGCACGGCAGACGCGGGGCTGCCTAACCGCCGCTTGCAGCCGACGGCGCCCGGCGCGATGATGAGGCGCCGCGGCTGAAGCGGAGCACGTTAGACAGGCACTCAAGACATGGGACTGGACCTGGTCGAGTTCGTGATTGCGACGGAGGAAGCCTTTGGTCTTGCCATTCCCGACTCCGAAGCGGAAGGCCTGACAACGCCAGGCCGCCTGGTGCAGTACCTTGAGGCTCGCCTGCCGTCGGGACCCTCGCCCTGCCTGGAGCAGCGCGCATTCTATCTGGTGAGACGCTCCGCCATGACGGTGCTGGCGCACCCTCGCCAGGCGTTCCGCCCCGAGACAACATGGCTCACGTTGCTGCCGAAGACAGGGAGAGCAACGGCATGGCGCGACCTCGGGACCACCCTCAACGTGTCGGCGTGGCCTCGTCTTTGGCCATGGCAATCCGCACCGACCGGCCAAGGGACGGTCGGCGACACCGCGCGGCGAGTGGCGACGCTTCATGCGGCGAAGTTGCTGCGCACGGGCGAGGGCTGGTCGCGGCCGAAGATCGAGGCGGTGGTCATGGGCCTGCTCCGTCACCAGTTGGGCATAGAACGTTTCGGGTGGAACGATCGGTTTGTGGACGAACTGCGGATCGACTAAGCGGCTGTCTAACGGGCGGCTGAAGCCGACGCCCTCCGGCGCGCTGGCGCGCGCCTCCGGGTGCCCGCGTGGCGGTGCTATCGTGGCGCCACGCGGCGCGGCTTAGCCGAACCACGTTAGGCAGGCACGTTAGGCAGACAACAACGTGTCGGAAGCGTGAACACTGATGGCGTGTCCCTCTCAAGGCGGGCGGCCTCGCGCGATGCGGGGCCGTCACCCCGGCGGAAGCCAGGATCCCAAACACCAATAGACTCGACTCAAGTGCCCACACGACTCCGCACGCATCAGCTGCGCCACGTCCGCCACCTCGTTTTTGGCGCACTGGCGGTCGCGTCAGCCTGCGGATCCCCTCCTGCCGCGAAGGCTCCCGCCGAGAACCCTCCTGCGCCCGCAGCGGAGAAGGGGGCCGTCGCGATCATCGGCACGGGCACTCTCGCCGGCGCCCTTGGACCGGCATTGGGTACCCAGGGGTATCGCGTGATCTACGGCAGTCGTGGTCCCGGTCGTGACGCGGTACGCGCCCTGGTGCAGCGATCCGGGCCTCACGCGTCGGTGGTCAGTCCGCCCGACGCTGCGGCGCAGGCACCAGTGGTCGTCCTCGCGGTCCCCGGTGAAGTGGTCGTTGACGTCGCGGGCACCTTGGGTGACCTGAGCGGCAAGGTCGTCATCGATGTCAGCGGTGGCGAGAAGAAGGTGGCGCCGGATGGCTACCAGGAACTCACATCCGACAGCGCGCGAGCGGAGCAGATTCAGTCCCGGCACCCGACCATGCGCGTGGTCAGGATCAACTTGCCGAACATCGTCTACTTCATGGACCCGCTGCTCACGAAGACGCGCGCCACGGTGTTCGTCGCGGGTAACGATCCAAAGGCGCGAGAGACGGTGGCCAACATCATCTTCGACCTCGGAGTCGATCCCTGGGACGCCGGGCCCCTGCGTTTCGCGCGTCTGTTCGACGCGTTCAATACACTGGCAAGTATCCCTGGACAGCAGCGGCGTGCGGAGGGCTACCAGGTGGTGATGATGCCAACCGTGCCCTTCTCCTGTTTCTTCGACATGGTGCAATACTTCAAGTTCGGGGAGCCCGTTGAGCTGAAGCAGCTTCCGAAGTTTCCGCGGCGCGAGCCGGCGCCGAGCTGCGAGGAGTGGCAGCGCCGCCTTCCGCCGATGGGGCCACCACCTCAGTGACGATGAACAGCGTCTCCGTCGAACGCGGGGACAACCTGTGCCTGCGTCGCACGGTGTGGATCACGGGATTGCAGGCGGGCGACCCTGCCCACGGCGAGTTCGCGCCCGGCGGTCAGCGGGCGAATGGCGGCGGTCACCGTGCGGGAGGCGACGCAGCGGCCAGGCCACGCGTCAGACACTCATGCCTCGGGCTGTTTCGACTCCTCTGGGGTATGTCGTGGCTGCCTAACCACCGCTTGCAGCCGACCGCGCCAAGCGCGATCATGAGGCGCCGCGGCTGAAGCGGCCCACGTTAGGCGGCTCACGCCTGCGAGTGACCACCCGTTGCCAATGTGGGGTGCAGCTCCCAGGCAGGCGCTCCAGCAGCGCGCGGCGCTCCGGCTTCTCGCTCGTCCTTCTGTCTCGCGTCCGTCCTGATGTCCGACATCGTCTTCCGCCGACTCTCCGAGGTGGACCCGGCCTCCCTCATCGCGCTCATGAACGACCCGCTGGTGCGCCGGCACATGCCCCTGGCGCGCGGGACGTTCGGGCCCGAGGAGTGCGCCCGCTTCGTCGCGGCCAAGGAACGCCTCTGGGAGGCGCACGGCTATGGCCCGTGCGCTTTCGTCATCGACGGCGAAGTCGCCGGGTGGGGCGGGCTCCAGCCCGAGGATGGCGACGTGGACCTCGGCATCGTGCTGCACCCCTCGCACTGGGGCGCCGGACGAGCGATCCTGGCGCGGTTGCTGCGCGACGCCTTCGAGGGGCTCGGCGCGTCGTCAGTCATCATCCTGTTGCCACCCAGTCGCGTCCGCACGAGCGGCGTGCGGCGCGCGGGGTTCGTTCCCGATGGAGAGCTCACCGTGGCTGGTGAGCGCTTCCTGCGGTTTCGACGCTGGGCGTCAGAAGCCCAGAGGTTGTGGGCCGAGGGAGCGCGCACACCGTAGCGGACCGACCCCGCCGTCTCACGTGGCGATGCGGCTGACGCCAGGGTGTGCCTCGGCTGGGCCTCGGCAGTGATGTCTCGCCCACGCAGCTGAACGGAGGCGTTGGTTAGATCGCACACAGGGATTGCGTCAAATGAACACCGTTGAAGATCCCGAGGCTGTTCGACGATCGGATTGGCGCAGGGCAGTCGCTTGGGCTGTGCGGAGCCGCAGCAATTCCGCGTTCGTGATCATCCTGTCGGTGTCTGCCGGCGTGTGCAGCGCCCTCGGGTTGCTGCGTTGGAAAGATCCGTGTGCACGGTGGTCGTTTGCTGCAGTCTGCTGGCTTCTTGCGTGCATTGTTGCCGGACAGGCGCTTTGGCGAGGCACAGTGTCAGGGTCCGACGAGACCCGGAACGGCGGTGCGATGTAACAATGCGTTGCAGCCGACGGTTCTGGCGCTGCGCCCTCGGTCCGCGACTGTAGCCGAGGACGCTAGACCGATCGTCGGTCAATGTCGCCGCAGCGAGCGGTGTTGGCGGCTTTTCGCAAGACAGGGTGGAGAGAGGAAGGAACATGTCCTGGTGGCGTAGACTGATCGGCCAAGACACCGGCGACGTCGATCCTCACGGGCCCATTCGATTCGACACCGGCGGATGGACGCCACACCGCCGTGCAAGTGGCGCGCGGGAATGGACCGACGCGCTCGGCAATGTCCTGCGCCTGGAGATCGAACCGGACCCTGCACCGTACCTGACGGCCGCGACGGATCTGTCGGCGCTTCGCGAATGGTGCCGACGAAACGCCGCTCAGCGACAGGGCGGGATCGTGTCTGTCGATGTGGTGGAGGTCCGTGGCCGTCACGGGCTTCAGATCATCGACAAGTTCGAGCGTCAGCCCTCCTACGACTACGAAGGCACCCTCATCGTCCCTCTGCGCGCCGGGCACTGCCGATTCGTCGTGCGTGCCTCCGAGCACGGCATGACCGGCATGCGAGAAGCGGTGATCACGAGCCATCTCGTGTCATCGGGGGAGCTCGAAATCGCCAACATGCTCACCCCCGGCGACGCCAGGGACGGGGTGCCGATTCCCGGCTGGTTCTCGGATCCGTACGACCCTACCTACGAGGGGCGAACGCTCCGTTCGCTTGCTGACGATCCGCGCGTCGATGGACTCTTTCCCGATCACCCGCTGTCTCAGGTCCGAATGGCGCTGGCCAAGCTGCGCGACTCCATCGAGTTCGACGATGTCGGTGAGGCGGAGTGTGGCCCGACGCTGACGTTCGCGTCGGCCGGAGAGGATGGCCGATCCGGCCACGAGATGTCCCCTCTGGCTGTCGGCACGCTCCTCCTCCAGGCGGGCCGCGTCGTGGACGCGCAGACGATACTGGAGGAATCCTTGAAGGGCCACGTCGCGAACGCAGGTGGTGACCCCACGCGCGTCGCCATGGAGTGGCAGGTCCTTGGCCTGGCACACGAGGCGCAGGCGCACCTTGACGAGGCGGAGGCCGCCTTCCAGGCGTCCGCCAGGGGATTCGCGGCCTCGCTCGGCCAGCGACATCTCCGCACCGCGCAAGCCATCAACAATCGTGCGCGCATGCTCATCACTCGCAAGGATGCCGACGCGGCCGAACCGCTGTTTCGATTCAGCCTCGAGGTGTTCGAGTCAGGATCGTCCGAGACGAGCGATGCCGCGGTGGCATTGAACGGCCTGGGCCTCGTCCACATCGTCCGCGAGCAGTACCGAGAGGCCGTCGACTGCTTCGAACGCGCGGTAGACATCTTCGAGCGGGTACACGGGCCGGCCTTTCCGGACACCGCCACAGCGTTGCGCAACATGGCCCTGGCGTGGAAACGGTTGGGAGACCTGGAACGCACGGCTGATGCGTGGCACCGCGCCGAGGATGTGGAGAGCGCGTCACGACGGCAGCGCCCGGCGTGATCATGTGGGGCTGCGGCTGAGAGCGGAGCACGCCAGACAGTTTCGTTCGACGGAGGTTGGTGCGTTGGACCGATACGACCCCGAAGCCGTCAAGAGGCTGTTTGACGACATGGCCGCTACTTGCGGTTGAACCAACCTGATCTCGTCGTTCGGCTTCACGGTGAGGTGGCGGAATCAGGTGGTTGCCGACCTGCCGCTGAGCAGTACCACTGTCGTGGTGGACTTGATGTCCGGCATGGGTGAGCTCTGGCGCTCGCTGGCGCCGCAGCTCTCCAGCACGGCGCGCCTCATCGGCATCGACTTCTCGGAAGAGATGACGCAACGAGCCCCGCGCGACTGGCCCTTCGAGCTCGAGGTGCGCGTCGCCGATGTGCTCGACGGAGGGGCGTCGTCTCCTCCGCTTGCCGACGTCGTCGTCTCGTCGTTCGGCCTGAAGACGTTCGATCGAGACCAGCAGACGCTCCTCGCGACACGGGTCGCCGAGACCCTCAGACCAGGCGGCGCCTTTTCGTTCATCGAGATGTCCGTGCCTCGGTCGGGCCTCTTGCGGGCGATCGACATGGCCTACATCAAGGGCGTCATTCCTCTGGTCGGGCGAGTCCTCCTCGGCAACCCGGAGTGCTACCGCATGCTGGGCATCGACACCGAAGCCTTTGGCGACGCGACGCACGTCGCCGAATGCCTTCGACGGGCCGATCTCAGAGCGACGTACTCCTCGTACTTCTTCGGCTGCGCCACGGGCGTGAAGGGCATCAAGCCCGTCACTGTGTAGCCTCCGCATGAACCGGACGGCAGCGAGCGTCTGTGAGATCATCCGGGAATGCGAGCGCCGCGGGTTGTGCGGAGCACGCTAGACGGTCGACTGGCCGTGCCTCCGCCCTGCGGGCTGGCCACGCGTGGCGGAGCAACCCGCCGGGCGCCACGCGGCAGCGCGCGCCTGGTGGCAGAGCAGCGACGCCGCGTTGGCGCGGACGAAGCCGTTCCTCGCGGTCGGGATGGCGATGCTCTGGGCCTTCGTGAGCGCAGACGCCTACCAGCGCATTCTCGCCGAGCGGGCCATGCGGGGGCAGGGAGACAACGTCCTCGTGGAACTGACGAACGGGACGAATCGCTGCCTCCGTCCAGTGTGTCGCGCCGCGCGCGCAGTTGGCAGCGGCTCGATGCCAGTCCCCTCCCGCGCAGCGGGTCGGACTCGACGCGGGGGCGCTGAGTCGACGGCCCGCTCGCTTCGTCGACTGGGTGGGCTCGTGCCAGCGACGGTCTCACGCTGGCCGGGAGAGGGCGGCGATCGAACTCGCCGCATCATTGGCCGGAGAGCGGCATAATTCGTGTCGTGGGTGGCGGAAACGCGGTCACCCTCAGTCAGCTCCAGAAGCGCTTCGCCCAGTGACGTCCCGGCCGTCCCGCAGGTCGGCCCATCACACCTGCGGACGTGGAGTGCATCATGACCGCCCTCGACCTCGTGCTGCCGACGCCACGCAAGCTCGAACTGACCGGTGTCGAGCTGGCACTGCCCGAGGAGGAGGCCTGGGCGCTGGTGCGCCACGGGGATCTCGCGCGCTCCAGACTGGTGAAGGCGCTCTTTGCCATTCGGACATTCCCGTCGCGTCTCACGGGCACCGTGGACGAGGTCGAGTTGCGCATCGACGCCCTCGCCTCGTCGCCAGATCGTCCCGGCTTCCAGGTCCTTGTCGACCATCCGCGCGAGGTGGTCGTCGGTGCGATCGGGCAGGTCTGGCAGCTCGACATTCCGTTCGTCCACGTGGCGGACGCCGCCGCCTACGCCGCGTTTTCCGACGCAGGGTGGGTGAAGGTGGCGTGGGCGCTGCGCGTGTCACGCTGGGGGCCGAGCGGCAGTCGAGTCGAGATCGAGGTGCGCGTCGACGCGACCGACGATGCCTCATGGGAGCGCTTCCGTCGCTACTGGTTGGTGGTCGGGCCCGGGTCGCACCTGATCCGACGCACCCTGCTCGGCGCGCTCGTGCGTGCGCATGGACGGCCCGAGGACCGGGAGGACGAGCGGCCCTTGCCCGGTGACGCGCTCCTGCCGGACGCGGGTGGCCAGATCTCGCACGGTGTCACCATCGCCGCGCCACCGGAGCGTATCTGGCCGTGGCTCGTGCAGATGGGGGGCGGACGCGCCGGCTTCTACTCGCTCGATAGCCTCGACAACGCCGGCGTGCCCAGAGCGCGCGAGGTCCACCCCGAATTGCAGCACCTCGTGGTGGGGCAGGTCATCCCGGCGACACCCGACGGCGCCGACGGCTTCGAAGTGCTGGCGGTCGAGCCCAATCGCGCGCTCGTCCTCGGCGGCCTCTTCGACCCCGAGGCGAAGCGCCAGCTCCCCTTCGCGAGCGCCAGGCCCGAGCACTTCTGGCACGTGACGTGGGCCTTCTCGCTCGAGCCACTCGACGCCGGCCACACGCGCCTCACCGCCCGGGCGCGCGCGGCGTTCTCATCACACCTGAGGCTCCACGCCTCATGGATGATGCCGGCCCATCTGCTCATGGAAACCGTGCAACTGCACAACCTGAAGCGGCGCGCCGAGGGCCGTGCGCGGGACGGGTGGCGCGATGTCGCCGAAGGGATCGGCGGCGCGGCCATCGCGGCCGCGGCCCTGCTGACACCGTTTCTCCGGACAGGGCAGCGGCGCTGGGGCGTCGACGAGGCGACGGCGGCGCGATCCTATCCGGGCGATGCGCGTGTGCCTGCACCGAGTTCCTCGTGGACCCACGGCATCGAGATCGACGCGCCGGCCGCCGACGTGTGGCCCTGGATCGCGCAGATCGGCGCCGACAGGGGAGGCTTCTACAGTTACCAGTGGCTCGAGAATCTGGCGGGCTGCGACGTGCGCAACGCCGAGCGCGTGCACCCGGAATGGGAGGTGACGGTCGGTGACGGCCTACGGCTGCACCCCGAGATGCCGCCCCTCCCGGTGGTCGAGGTCGAGCGCGGCCGCTACTGGCTGGTCCATGGGGCGTCCGACCCGATCGCGAGGGCCGAGGGGAGGCCCTGGGTGGACACGACATGGCTCTTCTTCCTGGACCCGCTCGGTCCGAGCCGCTGCCGCTTCATCAGCCGCTACCGTACGGCGACCTCCGAGGATCTCGCCACCCGTCTCGCGTACGGCATGGCCATCGAGCCGATCGGCTTCGCGATGGATCGGCGGATGCTTCTCGGCGTGAAGGCGCGCGCCGAGCGCTGACCCAGGAGTCTCCGCTCACGGCCACGGATCGAACGTCGGCGCAACCTCCTCGCCGATGACCACGACCGCATCGAAGGCGTCTGCCCACGTGGCGGACCTGACGCCGCCGAGCAGGCGCGAGGGCACCTGGCCGAGGCCACGCAGCGCGCCGGCGTCGAGCAGCGCCCATGCTGTGTCACGCGTGGCGGTGGCTTCGAGCGACCCCGCGGGCATCGCGGCGAGCGGTCGGGCAGGGCGCCCCGCCATCGCCGTCGAGCCCGTCGCCGCCGTGAACCCGATGGACGCGACGCGGTCGCCCCAACGCTCGGCGGCCAGCGCACCGAGCGGCATCTCGGGCCACGTGCCGCGCTGCTTCGCGGCGTGCACCGTCGCCGTCCACACGACGACGCGGCTGTCGGCGGGGAGGCGGTCGAGATACCACTGCAGCGTGCGGAACATCGACGCGTCCCGCCCGGGCGTGCCGTCGGCGCGCTGGCGCGCCGCGTATCGGGCGAAGCTGTCGAGCATCGCGCGGTCCGACGCGTCGCTGGACGCACGTGTGGCGGCCCCGTCGGCGGCGGTCCTCGAACAGTCCTGCAACCGCTGCTTCGCGGCCTCGTCGAATGCGTGCGTCGCGTCGTACGTCCAGCGCAGGTGCCTGTCCACGACCTGGCGACACTCCGCGGCGCGCGCCTCCGGCAACGCCGAGGCCACCAGGTCGGGTAGCGTGGCGCGGGCGTAGCGCGAGGTGACGCTCACCTGGTCGTCGAGTCCGCCCAGCGTCAGCCGTCGGGCCGCCGCGGCCTCGAAGAGCGAGCGGCGCCATGGCGCCAGCTCGCGCGTCCACCAGAAGCGCCCGATGGCCTCGTCGACCTGCGCCGGCGTGGCGGTGCGCGCCTCGATCGCGCGCGCCAGGCCGACGAAGTCGTAGACGGGCGCCTCGAACAGCACCGCTGTGAATCCGCACGTCGCCACCAGGCGATCGACGATGCGCGACTTGACGTCGAAGGCATGCGCCTCGCCGTGACTGGGCAGTTCGCCCAGCATCACGACGCGCTTGTCGCACGTGGCCGCCACGAGGCGGTCGACGATGGCCTCGGGCGCGCGTCCCTGCGCGCGCGCCACCACGTTCGTGGCCACCAGCGCGAACCCCACCAGGCCGGCAAGGACCGCGACTGTTGTGCACCTGGTATGTCGACTCATCTCGGAGGTCCGACTCACGTCGGGCTGCAGTCGCTACTTCCTCCGGGGCTTCGCCGCTGCCGGTGCCGGTGGCGCCGTGGTGGCCGGCGCGGGTGGCTCCAGCTTCCACCACCACTGCGGTCCGAGCGGCTTCTGGCGCGGGTACGTCTCGTCGAGTGTGGCGGCGTCGTGAAGGCGCCCGTTCTTCATCACCTGCGCGATGCGCGTCGTGTTCCTGATGTCGTCGAGCGGATTGGCCTCGAGCACCAGCAGGTCGGCGAGCTTGCCGACCTCGAGCGACCCGAGGTCCTTGCCGAAGCCGATGGCCCTGGCGCCGTCGAGCGTCGCGGCGCGCAGCGCCGCGTGCGGCGTCAGGCCACCCGAGGCCATCATCCACAGTTCCCAGTGCACGCCCACGCCCTGCACCTCGCCATGGGACCCGAGGCCCACCTTGCCACCGCCGGCGACCCACTTGGCGAGCTGCTTCGCGTGCAGCGGGAACACGTACTGGTCCGCGCGGTGCCAGTCGGTGTTCCGCCAGCTGTCGAGTTCCTCGTGCGGCGTGAAGCGGCGCAGGCGGGCATCCGCGTCCAGGCTCGTCCCGTTGGTGAGGTAGTGCTGCCGGCCGATCGGGCCACCGTAGCTGACGATCAGCGTCGGCGTGTAGGTGATGCCACTGGCCGCGCCGAGCCCGACGACATCCGTGAAGAACGGGCTGATCGGCAGCGAGTGCTCGAGGCCGGCGTACCCGTCCTGCATCAGCGTGAGGTTCATCGTGAAGTTCGAGCCGCCCTCGGTCGTCGGCGTGAGCCCGAGCTCCTTCGCGGCCATGATCACCCACTGCCGCACCTTGCGGTCACCGACCAGGTACTGCTTGATCGTCTTCGTGTTGTAGTGATCCGAATACCGCCGCAGCGCATCCCGCGCGTCGTCCAGGCTCCGGATGTTGTCGCTGGAGAAGATGCCGGGGCCGGTCGAGTAGAGGCGCGGGCCGATCAACTGGCCTGTCTCCATCAGGTCCTGGTACGTCAGCGCATCCTCGGACGAGGTCTGGGGGTCGCGCTGCGTCGTGACGCCGAACGCGAGCTGGGCAAGGAACTGCGAGACCTGGTTGCGGTGCACACCCCACGCGACCCAGGTGTGGGCGTGGATGTCCACCAGGCCCGGCATGATCGTCTTGCCCGCGAGGTCGCGGACGACCGCGCCCGCGGGGATCGCCACCGTGCCGCGCGGCCCGATCGCCGTGATGCGGTTGTCGGTGATCACCACGTCGCCGCGCGCGATCACCTCGTCGCCCTTCATCGTGATGAGGCGCGCGTTGCGCAGCGCGATGACGCCTGTCGGCTTGTCCTTGTCGACGATGATCTCGACGTCGACGCGGTGCGGCTCGTACTCGAGCGTCGGGATCTTCGGCGGGGCCGCCGGCTTGTCGGCGGGCGTGGCTGGCGCCGGTGGTGCACCAGGCGCGGGTGCCGCGGCGGCCTGGGCGGCGGCGCGCTCGGCCTCGGTCTCGCCCTTGAGGCGGTTGGCCAGGTCGACCTCGGCCTGCATCGCGACGTCGTGCAGGAACACGCTGCGCCCGATGGAGAAGTACGCGCGCTGGCTGTCGGCAGTCCAGCCGACGAAGTCACCGCCGACCTTCGTGAGCCGCCACGTGGGGACCGACGAGGACGAGGCGGCCGACACCGTCGGCGCGTTGCCGGACACCGGCGGCACGGTGATCATGTAGACGTTCCGGTTGGCGCGGACGAGCGCGCGTGTGCCGTCGGGCGACAGGAGGACTTCGTCGGGCGTCGGCGGCGGTCCCGGGGGCGCGTCGGCCGGCCGCGGTGGCGCCGGCGCGGTGACCTTCACGACCGTGGTGATGTCGGTGCCGTCGTAGCGCATCGACAGGAGACCCTCCGCGCCCGCCCACACGTAGATGCGGTCGGGGTCGGGGCCCACATGCGGGGCCTCACGACCTTCCTGCGTCGAGCCGCCGCCAGCCCACGCGATGCGCGTGACAGCGCCGCCGTTGGCGGGCAGCCACACGTACTCGAGTTCGGCTGCGCCGCTGTGGTTGCCGAAGTCCTCGAGGGTGCGCAACCGGTGCATCTTCGAGCCGCGCACGCCGATGATGCGCGAGCCGTCCTTCGTGTGGGCGATCCGGTCGTAGAACGCCGTCGCCGAGGTGAGCCGCTCGGGCTGGCCGCTACCGTCGGCGCGCACGCGGCGGATGTGCCCGCCGTCCTCGTCGTTCCACGTGACGTACGCGATGAACTGCCCGTCGGGCGACCACACGGGTCCGTGCTCGACGTCGGTGCCGTCGGTCAGTCGGCGCGCGTTGCGAATCGTCGGGATCGGCGCCGGTGGTGCTTCCACCGCTGGCGCTGCTGCCGGAGCAGTCGCTGGCGGTGTTGCCGCGGCGGCCCCGTTGGCGGCCTCTCCCTCGGGCGTGGTCGACGGACCGCTCGGAGAGCGGTCCCTACCAGGGCCGTCGGCGTCCCCAGCCTTCTCCTTCTTGGTGCCGCGGCCCTGCGGCAGGTCGGCGATCCACAGCCGATCGAGTGCGGTGAAGACGACGCGCGTGCCGTCGGGTGACGGACGCGCACCGCGGATCTGCGACACGCGCAGCCTCTCATCGTCGATCGGGTAGTCGAAGGTGACCAGCGGGCCGATGCGCTGGTCCACCTTCGCGGTGAAGGGAATCTCGACGGCCTCGCCGCTCGGCACCGCGATGCGCCAGAGCTTGCCGTCGTAGCTGGTGATGAGGGCCGACGAGTCCGGCGTGAACGCGGAGTTCGGGTAGACGTCGCGGTCGCGGGCGCCGCCGCCCTGGCTGTCGTCGCGCTGCACGTCCATCCGGAGCCAGCGATCGTCGCCGGTCGACAGGTCGAGCAGCTTGAGCGCCTGGCGGGCGTCGTGACGCGTCGCGTAGACGAGCCATCTGCCGTCGGGACTCGGCACCGGGCGGAAGGCGCCCGGGTGTTCGTGCGTGCGGACGAGGAGGCGACCCGTCCTGCGATCGAGCTGCGCGATCTGGTACGGACCGACGATCCGGGGATTGCTGCGGAGCGTGTGCGGGTCGAAGTCGGCGCGCGACTCGTCCTCGTCGATCGACCGCGTCGGGAGCCCGGGACGGACGGGGCCGCGCACGTTCACCCACAGGGAGTCCGGATCCTTGCCGAAGGCCGGGCCGAGGATCGCCGGCGTGGCCGGGCCGGCTGGCCCCGGGCCTGGCGTGGCTGCCGCCGGGCGTGGGCCCGCACCGGTCATCTGCACGCCGCTGCCGCCCGCCTGGTTGTACATCCAGAGTTGCGCGCCCTTGGCGGCAATCACGTACTCGCCATCAGGGGTCCACGTCGGCGACATGTAGTTGTCGCGCTCGGTCGTGGTGATGGCGCGGGGCTTGCTGCCGTCGGCGTTGGCGATCCAGATGTTCTCCGAGCCGTTCCTGTCGCTGATGAACACCAGGTGCTTGCCGTCGGGCGACCAGGCGGGTTGCATGTCGTACGCCTGTCCGCTGGTGATGCGCGTGGCCTGGCCGCCGGTGATCGGCAGCGTGTAGAGGTCGCCGAGCAACTCGAAGACGATCGTCGTGCCGTCGGGCGAGAGGTCGAGCGACAGCCAGGTGGCCTCCGAGGTCGTGAACGAGACCGTCCGCTCGGTGATGAGCGGCAGTCCCTTGTGCTTGACGGCGTCGGCGGCGGCCTTGTCGTTCTGCGCGCGTGTTTGCGCGTGGGGAGTCGTCGAGAGGAGCGCGAGGCCGAGGATCAGGGCGAGCAGGCGGTCAGCGGATGTGGGCATGGGGCGTCTGATGCGTTCGAGGCCGCGATTATATGGTTGGGTTGCCTTCGGCTCGCCCGGGAGCGATGATGGCCGCCACCACCATGGTTCGGCTTGGCGCTCCGGCGCTCGCGGTCGCGATCCCCGCCATCCTCGTGCTCGCGGCGCTGCCCGTCCTGCAACTCGGGGACGGCACGAACCTGCCGCAACTGGCGCTGTTCCTCGGACGGCTGCATCCGTCGGTGCTGCACCTGCCCGTCGCGTTGCTGATCCTGGCGCTGCTGCTCGAGGCGACGCGCCTGCCCTGGGTGGCGCGCGTGGCACCGTCCTTCCCGCCGAGTGTCCTCGTGTCGGTGCTCTGGCTGGCCGCGCTCAGCGGCTTTGGCGCCGCGGTTGCTGGCTGGTGCCTCTCGCACGAAGGGGGCTACGACGACACCCTGCTCGACCGGCACCTCTGGAGCGGCGTGGCGACGGCGATCGGCGCGTTCGTCGCGCTGGTGCTGCACACCCTGGCGACGGCGCGGCCCGACCGCGCGAGCCTGCGGCACCTGGGCACCGGTGTCGTGCTGATCACGAGCGGCGCCATGGTCGTCGCCGCGCACGCCGGGGGCAGCCTGACGCATGGCGAGGACTACCTGACCGAGCACGCGCCGGCGCCGATCCGGCGTCTCGCGGGCCTGCCGATCCCGCGGGACCGCACGCTCGAGCGCCGCACGGCCATCGCCGATCGTGAGGTCTTCGACGGCGTCGCCCTGCGCGTCCTCGAGCGGCACTGCACCGCGTGCCACAACCCCGGCAAGCGCAAGGGCGAGCTCGCGATGGACACGCACGCGGGCGTCATGGCAGGCGGGGTGTCGGGGCCCGTGGTGATCCCGGGCGTGGCCGCCGACAGCGAACTCCTGACGCGACTGCACCTGCCGGTCGACGACAAGAAGCGGATGCCGCCGAAGGGCCGGCCGTCGCTGACGGACGACGAGGTGGCGGTGTTGACGTGGTGGGTGGCGGCGGGGGCGCCCGCGGCCGGGACGTTCAGGACGACGAAGGCGCCCGCGGAGGTGCGCGCCGCGTTCTCGCGGATCCTGCCCGAGTCCGAACGACAGGAGATCGAAGCGCATCAGCGTCGGCAGGCGGCCGAGTACGAGGCGACGCTGGCGGCGGTGCGGGCGGCCGTGCCCGGGGCGCTGCGGACGATCGTGCCCGGGGAGCGCGAACTCGAGTACACGGCGGCGGTGGCAGGGAAGGCCTTTGGCGACGCGGAACTGGCGAAGCTGGCGGCGGTGGGACGCGATCTGGTCTGGCTCGACCTGTCGCGCACGGCCATCACCGACACGGGTCTGAAGGCCCTGACCGCGATGCCGAATCTCGAACATCTCGACCTGCGCGAGACGGCGGTCGGCGATGCCGGCGTCGCGGCACTCGCGCCGCTCGGCCACCTCCGGACGCTCGGTCTCTACGGCACGGCGGTGACCGACGAGGGCCTGCCCTCGATTCAGCGACTGGCCGGCGTGACGCGGCTCTACGTCGGTGGCACCCGGGTGACCGACCGCGGCCTCGCGGCGCTCCGGACTGCGCGGAAGGACCTGCGCCTTGCCCCCTGAGTGCTTGCGCCCTCGCGTCGCCGACGACTATCCTCCGCAACACGGATGAACGCCCAGCGGATCCTGCTGCTCGCCTCGGCCCTGCTCGTGGCGAGTCTCGTCGCGGCCGTGGCGCCGCACGTGACGTGGCGCACGGCCGTCACGGAGCCTGCGTCGACCGCGGCGCCAGTCCTGCCCGGTACGATCTCCTTCAACCGAGACATCCGCCCGATCCTGGTCGCCCACTGCTTCCGCTGCCATGGCGTCGACCCCGGCGCACGCGAGGCGGAGCTTCGCCTCGATCGGCCGGAGTTCGCCTTCGCTCCCCGCAAGAACGGTCAACCGGTGATCGTCAAGGGCGACCCCGCGCGCAGTCCGCTGATGCGGCGCATCCTGTCGAGCGACCCGGACACGGTGATGCCGCCGCCCGAGACGCACAAGACCCTGGCGCCACGCGAGATTGCGCTGCTCGAGCGCTGGATCAAGGACGGGGCGCCCTATGAGCCCCACTGGGCCTTCATCCCCCCCGTGCGGCCGGCCCTCCCGGACGTCGCGGGCTCGGCGACCAACCCCATCGATCGCTTCGTGCGGGCGCGTCTGAAGGACGCGGGACTCACGCCCAATCCGGAGGCCGATCGCCACACGCTGATCAGGCGCGTCACGCTCGACCTGACGGGCCTGCCGCCGACGCCGGAGGAAGTC
Source organism: Luteitalea sp. (assembly GCF_022842525.1). Classification (NCBI taxonomy): domain Bacteria; kingdom Pseudomonadati; phylum Acidobacteriota; class Vicinamibacteria; order Vicinamibacterales; family Vicinamibacteraceae; genus Luteitalea; species Luteitalea sp. The sequence goes on along the minus strand of NZ_JALHPM010000072.1, from coordinate 10,625 downwards.
GAGGCCTTCGTGCGCGACACGTCGCCGGGGGCCTACGAGGCGCTGGTCGACCGCCTGCTGGCGCGTCCGAGCTACGGCGAGCACCGGGCGCGGTACTGGCTCGACGCCGTGCGCTATGCCGACACCCACGGCTACCACTTCGACAACTACCGCAGCATCTGGCCCTATCGCGACTGGGTGATCGACGCCTTCAACGCCAACCAGCCCTTCGACCGGTTCACACACGAACAGATTGCCGGCGATTTGCTGCCGAGACCGACGCCCTCCCAGCTGATCGCGACGGGGTTCATCCGGGCGGGCATGAGCACCAACGAAGGCGGGACGATTCCCGAGGAGAACCTGGCCAACTACGCCACCGATCGCGTCGAGACCACGTCGCAGGTCTGGCTGGGGCTGACCATGGGGTGCGCGCGCTGCCACGATCACAAGTTCGATCCGATCAGCGCCAAGGACTTCTACAGCATGGCGGCGTTCTTCCGGAACACGACGCAGCCGGCCATGGACGGCAACGTCATGGACTCGCCGCCGGTCCTCCGCATCCCACGGCCGGAGGATGCGACCCGCGACGCCGCGCTGCCCCACGAGATCGATCGCGCGACACAGCTCTACGACGCGCACCTCGAAGCGGCGGACGCCGCGTTCATGGAATGGCAGCAGACCATGGACGCCGCCGACCTGCCGACGGTCGCCGAGGCCGCACTCGAATTCCGCCTGCTGACGGACGGCACCCAGCCTGCCACCCTGCGCAACGCGGTCGCGCAGGATCAGCCGTTCACGTTCACGGGAGGGCGCCCGCAGGTCGTGCTCGCCCCGCACGGCCCAGGGTTCCGTCTGCCGTCTGGCGTGACCGCCAACCTCGGATCGCTCGGCGACATCGAGTCCGACCAGCCCTTCTCCGTCGCCGCCTGGGTGCAACTCCCCGACAACGTCGACGGCGCAGTGCTGGCCCGGACGGACGTGGCCAACGGGGCTCGCGGGTGGGACGTGTGGCTGAAGGGCAGCCGCGTCGGCCTCCAGATGATCGGCGCCTGGAACCAGGACGCGCTGCGGGTCGTGGCGCGAGGAGCCGTGTCGTCGGTGGGGTGGCACCACATCCTGGTCACGTACGACGGCTCCCGGCAGGCCAAAGGCGTGCGGATCTACTACGACGGCAGGCGCCAGGGGGTCTACGAGGAAGTGAATTCGCTCAGCGGATCCATTCGCACGAAGACCCCGCTGCGGCTCAATCGACGCAGCACCGGGGAAGGCGCCGGCGGTGCGGCCATCCACGACGTCCGCCTGTATCGACGGACCCTGTCGGCGCCAGAAGCGCAGGTGCTGGCAAGGCGTGGCGCACTCGAAACGGTGCTCGCCACGCCCCCCGCCGAGCGTACCGACGCGCAACTGCTGCCGCTGCGCGACTACTACCTCGCCTTCGTCGATGCGGAGGCCATGCAGCACCAGCGTGCGCTGCAGCGCCTCGTCGACGAGTTCGAGGGCGTGACGTCGCGCTCGAAGGTGACCCTCATCGCCGCCGAGAAGCCGGGCGAGACGCCCTTCGCGCGGATCCTCATCAGGGGGCAGTACGACCAGGAGGGCCCGCGCGTCGGTGCGGCCGTGCCGGGCGTCCTGCCGCCGCTGCCGCGAGGCGCACCGGCCAATCGTCTCGGGCTCGCGCGCTGGCTGACCCGGCCGGACCACCCCCTCACCGCGCGCGTCAACGTCAATCGCTTCTGGTCGCAGGTGTTCGGCCAGGGCATCGTCGCGACCCCTGGCGAGTTCGGCACCACGGGCGACGCGCCGACGAACCAGCCGCTGCTCGATTGGCTGGCCGTGGAGTTCCGCGAGTCGGGGTGGAACGTCAAGGCCCTCTTCCGGCTCATGGTGACATCGGCCACCTACAAGCAGTCCGCGGTCGCGAGCCAGGCGACGCGCGAGAAGGACCCCGACAACCGGCTGCTCTCTCGCGGCCCGCGATTCCGGATGCACGGCGAGATGATTCGTGACCTCGCGCTGCGCGCGTCGGGCCTGCTGTCGGCCCGGCGCGGCGGTCCGAGCGTCAAGCCCTACCAGCCGGCGGGGATCTGGGAAACCGTCGCGATGGAGGAGAGCAACACGAAGATCTACGTCGCCGACCGCGGCGAGGCCAACCATCGCCGCAGCCTCTACACGTTCTGGAAGCGCGCCGCCCCGCCGCCATCGATGGAGACCTTCAACGCGCCGTCGCGCGAGCAGTGCGCCGTCGACCGCGAGCGGACCAACACGCCCCTGCAGGCCCTGGTGACGCTGAACGACGTGCAGTTCGTCGAGGCCTCACGCCGACTGGCGGAGGTCGCCATCACGGAGCGTGGCGCCGACGATGCGGGGCGCCTGGACGCGATGGCGCTGCGCGTGCTGAGCCGCCCGCTCGCGGGCGCGGAGCGCCAGGCCCTGACGCCCGTGGTCCGGGATCTCCGGCAGCGCTACGCCGCTGATGGCACGAAGTCGAAGGCGCTGGTCACGATGGGCGACTCGACGCCCGATCCGGCGATTCCCGTCCCCGAGCTTGCGGCCTGGACGATGGTGGCGAGCCTGTTCCTGAACCTCGACGAGGCGCTCAACAAGTGACCCAGAAGGCGCGACACCCGCACTGTTCCGGCGGCGACGAGTTCCTGCTGACCCGTCGAGAACTCCTCGCGCAAGCCGGACGCGGCATCGGCTCGGTGGCCGTCGCCTCGATGTTCGGAGGCGCGAGCCTGCTCGCCGGGGCGCCGGGCGGCCTCCCGAACCTGCCGCACTTCCGGCCGAAGGCGCGTCGCGCCATCTGGTTGTTCCCGGCCGGCGCGCCCTCGCAGCTCGACACCTGGGACTACAAGCCGAAGTTGCGCGGGATGTTCGGCAAGGAGTTGCCGCCCTCGGTCCGCGGCGACCAGCGGCTCACCACGATGACCGCGAAGCAGAAGGGCTTCCCGGTGGCGCCGAGCCTCTTCACGTTCTCGCAGCACGGGCAGAGCGGCATGTGGGTGAGCGAGCTCTTCCCGCACACCGCCCGCATCGTCGACCGCATCGCGCTCGTGAAGTCGCTCCACACCGAGGCCATCAACCACGAGCCGGCGACGATCGCCGTCAACTCGGGCAACCAGCTGCCGGGACGGCCGTGCCTCGGATCGTGGCTCTCGTACGGGCTCGGTAGCCTCAACGAGAACCTCCCGACCTTCGTCGTGATGACCTCGACCTATACCAACAAGTCGAACGTCCAGGCGCTGTCGGCGCGCATGTGGGGCAGTGGCTTCATCCCGGCGCGCCATGCGGGCGTGTCGGTGCGCGGGGCGGGCGATCCGGTGCTGTATCTGAGCGATCCCGATGGCGTCGATCGGGAGACCCGGCGGCGGATGCTCGACGGCGTGCAGGCGCTCAATGCGCGGCACGCCGACGCGCTTGGCGACCCCGATACCGACACCCGCATCGCGCAGTACGAGATGGCGTTCCGCATGCAGGCCTCGGTGCCCGAGCTCACCGACGTGCGCGGCGAACCCGAGTCGGTGCTCGGACTGTATGGCGACGACGTGCGCAGGCCCGGCACCTTTGCCGCCAACTGCCTGCTGGCGCGGCGGATGATCGAGCGTGGGGTGCGCTTCGTGCAGATCTACCATCGCGGGTGGGACTCGCACACCAACCTGCCGCACCAGCACCGACTGCAGGCGCAGGACACCGATCAGGGCACCTTCGGCCTGATCACGGACCTCGCGCAGCGCGGCCTGCTCGAGGACACGCTCGTCATCTGGGGCGGCGAGTTCGGGCGCACCGTCTACTCGCAGGGCACGCTCAAGGAAGACAACTACGGCCGCGACCACCACCCACGCTGCTATTCGATGTGGATGGCCGGCGGAGGCGTGAAGGCGGGCACGGTGTTCGGCGAGACCGACGACTTCAGCTACAACATCACGAAGGACCCCGTGCACCAGCGCGACCTGCACGCGACCATCCTCAACCTCTTCGGCCTCGACCACAACGCCTTCACCTTCCGGCATCAGGGCCTCGACCAGAAGCTCGTGGGCGTCGAGGCGCCGGCGCACGTGGTGCAGGGCCTGCTCGCCTGAGCGCGCTGACGTGGCGGTCCCCTCGAGCCGGAGGTGATGGCATGAGAGCAGAGCGACTGGCGATGGCCATTCTTGCCGCTGTTGTTGCGCTGGTCGGCTGTCAGGCGAGGCTCGGGCCATCCTCGCGGCCCGCCTACGTCGCACCGTCGGAGTTCGAGCCGCAGGAGTACATCTGGCTCACCTGGGTCGAACGGGGCTGGCTGGGAGGGCCATCGTTGGCGGAGGCCAGTCTCGAGGCGTTGCGTGTCATCGTGCCGCATGTTCGCGTGCGCCTGGTGTTCAGCGCGCTCGCGGAGGATGACTCGTCGTTCTTTCCGCCGCACCGCCGCTCTCCGGCAGCGGCAGAGGAGCGCTTGCGGACGCGGCTCCGGCACGAGGGCATCGACATGTCCCGCGTCGAAATGATCTTCCACCGGCAGCCCGTTGGTGCCATCCAGGATCCCGGGCCCTATTTTCTCCGGGCGTCGCACGGTGGCCTCGCCATCGCGGACTACCGCTACGATCACCCGGAGCCGGCCATCGAGGCGCTGGATCGCGATCTCGCCGCGCGCCTGGGCCTGCCCACGGTGCCGTCGCCACTTGTGAGTGAGGGCGGCGCTCGACAGGTCAACGGGCGTGGCACCCTCCTCCTCACCGAGTCCGTCGAGCTGGCGCGCAATCCGGGAATGAGTCGCGGTGACATCGAACGCGAGCATCGCCGCGTGCTCGGCGTGACGCGCGTCATCTGGCTGAAGCAGGGCCCCGCGGACGAGGAGTGGGGACGACTCGCCGATGGTCGCTGGGGGATCGGCACTGGCGGCCACGTCGACGTCTTCGCCAGATTCGCAGGCGAGCGGACGATCCTTCTGGCACAGGTCAACGAAGCGCAGCGAGCCGCCCACCCGATCGCCGCGGAGACGCATCGTCGGATGGAAGAGAACCTCCGTCTTCTTCGCACCGCGCGGGACCAGGATGGCCAGCCGTTCCGCATCCTGCGCGTGCCCATACCGGACCCGATGACGGCAAGCGTCACCTACGATGCCCTCGCGCCGGAGGAGCAGTCCTGGTTCGAGGGGGCGACCGCCGGCGATCGCATCGAGTTCTATCTGCCGCGCGGCTACCTGAACTTCATCATCGCCAACGGCGTCGTGGTGACGGCCAGGTACTGGCGCGAGGGCTTGCCCGAGTCGCTCAGGCACACGGACCAGCAGGCAGCCCAGAGTCTTGCGGCGGCATTCCCGAACAGGCGCATCGTGCAAGTGGATGCCGTGGCGTTGAACTACGAGGGGGGCGGACTTCACTGCTACTCGCGCAACCAGCCCCATGCCGACCTGGTGCCCCGATGACCTCGTCGCACCGGCCGACGCCGAACACGGATCTCCCGACTGGGCCGATGCGGCAAGGAGGATGGTCACCGTCACGCCGGGCCGGCAGCCATGACGGGGTCAGACTCCACACAGCAGGAACGTCTGGCCAGCACGCGATCGACCCCAGGCGTCAGTCACCGATGGACAGTGCCACCAGATTTCGGAGACCCCAGATGAAACGAGTCACAGGCATCGGCGGCATCTTCTTCAGCGCCAGGGATCCGAAGGCGCTCTGCGCCTGGTACAAGGCGCATCTGGGCATCGACGTCCAGGCGTGGGGCGGCACGGCGTTCACCTGGACGGATGCGGACGGTCACCCGACGACGGGCACCACGATCTGGTCGATCGGTGCTGCCGACGGCACGCCCTTCGCTCCCAGCACCTCGTCGTTCATGGTCAACTACCGCGTCGACGACCTGGCGTCGTTGCTGCAGGCGCTTCGCGAGGAGGGCTGCGACGTCCTCGAGAAGACCGACGACTCCGAATTCGGCAAGTTCGGCTGGGTCATCGACCCTGAAGGCAACAAGGTCGAGTTCTGGCAGCCGCCGCCGGGCCAGTAGCCGGCGACGACGTGGCCAGCGCTCGGGCTCGGGCAGGCGTCGTGCCGTCTGGGCCAGCCGGCCGCGCCCGGCGTGATCATGAGGTGGAGGGAGCAAGGCACGATTGCGGAGCCGCCCATCCTGATGGGGGCTTTCGCAGAGCTCGAGGACGCCCAGTACTGGTGCGATCGCCTGGCCGAACTCATTGCCCGTGACCTTCAGAGCGGCCCATGAGTGCGCCACCGAGTGGCACGCTGGCGGGAGGAGGGCGGCAGAACGGCGGTTAACCATACCGCCTGACCCGCGTTGTGCCATCTGTGGAGACACGCAGATGAGCAACACGCGAGGGGCCATCGGCTCGGTCTGGATGGCGGCAGCGATCGTCCTGTGTATCGTCGGCCGAGCGGGGGCGGGGGACGCTCCCGAGCCGTCTCGGGCGTGCGACGCGGCCCGAGCGCCGACGGCGGCCTTCCAGATGCAGGTGCCGTTCGAGACCATCGACGGACGCATCTACGTGCAGGCCAGGGTCAACGGGCGTGGGCCCTTCAGGTTTGCCATCGACACCGGCGCGAGCGGCGTCGGGCGCGTCGACGCCAGTCTGGTCGCCACGCTCGGGCTCACCCTGGGGCCACCGACTGCCAACTCCGATGGCGTCACGACGGCCGAGGCGGAGACGACGATGGTCGAGACGATCGAGGTGGGGGGCCTGTCGCGGCGCGACCTGCGTGTGATCACCCGTGACTACAACAGCCGGATGGCGCCGGGGTCCGCGCTGTCGGGCATCATCGCGCGCGAGTTCTTCGCCGACGGCCTGCTGGTCATCGACTACCCGCGCCGGCTGCTGTCGTTCGGCTCGGGCCTGTCGCTCTCACCCGAACAGCCCGGCGTGCTGCGGTACACCCGTCCGTTCCGGGTGCCGGTGACCATCGGCGCGGTGACAGCCGAGGGCAATCTGGATACCGGCGCCAACGTCGCCTTCGTCCTGCCTGAGGCGCTCTTCGACAGGGTGTCTGGCACGCCTGCCGCGCCAGCGGCGCGTGGACAGTTGGCCAACGGGACCGTGGACACCAGTCGCGCGACCGTGCCCGGCCCCTTCCGGATAGGTGAGGTGACGCTGTCCGATGTCGAGGTGCGCGTGTCGGCGCGCTATCCAGAGCTGCTGGTCGGGGCGCACGCTCTTCAGGGGGCGGTCGTGCTCATCGATCAGCGGTCCCAGCGTATCGCCGTCTGCCCCTGATCCCCTCGCGCGTGGCCGGCGGGACCGTGCCTTTGTCGTGGCCGGCGCGACGGCTTTCGTGCATGATCGCGCCCATGATTTCGAGCCTGACTCGGAGGACGCGGGGGCTTCGCCTGGCCGCCTGCACGCTCGGCCTCGGCCTCGTGGTCGCGACTGCCGCGATGGCGCCGGTCGTGGCCCAACCGCGCGGAGGGGCGCCCACGCAGATGCACGTCTTCATCGGCACCTACACCAACGGCACGAGCAAGGGGATCTACCGCGCGCGCCTCGACCTGGCCACGGGCACGCTGTCCACGCCTGAACTCGTGGCGACGACGACCAACCCGAGCTTCCTGGCGCTGCATCCGTCGCGGCCGCTGCTGTATGCGATCAACGAGACCGGCACGTTCGGCGCCCTGCCGACCGGATCGGTGAGTGCGTACGCCGTCGATCCGCAGGCCGGCACGCTCACCGCGCTGAACCAGGTGAGCTCCGGCGGCAACGGCCCAGCGCACGTCTCGGTGACCCCGAACGGCCAGGCCGCGCTGGTGGCCAACTACGGCGGCGGCACCGTGGCCTCGTACGCGATCGGCGCCGATGGCCGACTCAGCGAGCCCGTCTCGGTGGTGACCCATCAGGGCAGCAGTGTGCACCCGAAGCGGCAGACCAAGCCGTATGCGCACGCCATCAAGGCCGACCCGACCGGCACGTTCGTGTACGCAGCCGACCTCGGCGCCGACAGGGTCTTCGCGTATCGTCTCGATCCGAAGAGCTCGGCGCTGTCGCCGGCCACGCCGCCCGCCGTCGCATCGACGCCCGGCTCCGGCCCGCGGCACATGGCGTTCCCCCCGCGCGCACCCTACCTCTACGTGATCAACGAACTCGCACTCACTGTCACCGTGTATCGGCGCGACACGTCGACTGGGGCGCTCACAGAGGTGCAGACGATCGGCACGCTCCCGGCTGGCGTGGCCAACGACGCGGCCTTCAGCACCGCCGAGATTCAGGTCCATCCGTCAGGCAAGTTCCTGTACGGATCCAATCGCGGGCACGACTCGCTCGTGGTCTTCGCCATCGACGAGGCCACGGGCCGACTGACGCTCGTGCAGCACGAGTCGACGCAGGGCAAGACCCCGCGGGGGTTCGGCATCGACCCGACGGGACGCTACCTGCTCGCTGGCAACCAGCGATCGGACACGCTGGTCGTGTTCCGCATCGACGAGACGACCGGCCGGCTCACGCCGACAGGGCAGTCGATCGCCCTCGGTGCCCCCGTCAGCGTCGTCTTCATGCCGGTCCCGTAACCCGCTCGCCACGCCCCGCGTCCGCCCGTCCCATCACCGATGCCCTACCGTCATCGCGTCCTGACGCTGCTGTTCCTGCTGTCGATGGTCACGTACCTCGATCGCGTCTGCATCGCGGTGGCGGGACCCGAGATGCAGAAGGACCTCGGCCTGTCGGCGTCGCAGTGGGGCTGGGTCGTCGGGATCTTCGCGCTCTCGTATGCGCTATTCGAGATTCCGTCGGGCGCCCTGGGCGATCGCATCGGACCACGCAAGGTGCTGACCCGCATCGTCCTCTGGTGGTCGGCCTTCACGAGCCTGACCGGCCTGGTCTCGAGCTTCCCGGCGCTGCTGGCCGTGCGCTTCGCCTTCGGCATGGGGGAAGCGGGCGCCTATCCCAACGCCTCCTCGAGCATCTCGCGCTGGTTCCCGCTGGCCGAGCGGGCGCGTGCGCATGGCACCGTCTGGATGGCCAGCCGGGTCGGCGGCGCGCTCACGCCCCTGCTCGTCGTCCCGATCGTCGCGGTGTGGGGATGGCGGATGGCGTTCTATCTGTTCGGCGCGATCGGCGTCGTGTGGGCCGTCGCCTGGTACTGGTGGTATCGCGACTACCCGACGGAGATGCCGGGCGTGACACCCGAGGAACTGGCGCACATCGGCGAGTCCTCGGCGCGGCGCGCGCACCACGGCCTGCCGTGGGCACAGGTGGTCAGGAGCCCGAATTTCTGGGTGATTCTGCTCATGTACCACATGTACTGCTGGGGCTCGTACTTCTACGTCTCGTGGATGCCGACGTACCTGCGGCTGGGCCGCGGCTTCACGGCCGACGAGATGAAGATCTACGCCATGCTGCCGTTCGTCGCCGGGGCGCTGGGCAATCTCATCGGTGGTTCGGTGAGCGACGTGCTGGTGCGCCGACACGGCCTGCGCAATGGTCGTCGCCTCGTGGCGGCCACGGGACTCGCGGCGTCGGGACTCTGCCTCTTCGGCACGGCCGTGGTGTCCGATCGCCTCGTCGCCGTCGGGCTGCTGACGCTGGGCTACTTCAGCATGGACTGCATGCTGCCCGTGTCCTGGGCCGTGTGCGTGGACGTCGGCCGCCGCCACGCCGGAGCGATGACCGGCGCGATGAACTCGGCCGGGCAGATCGGGTCGTTCCTGTCCTCGATCGCGTTCGGCGCGCTGGTGGATGCCTTCGGCGGCCGGTACGACGTGCCGCTGGTGCTGTTCAGCGGCTGCCTCATCGTGTCGGCCATCCTGTTCCTGCGCATCGACGCCTCGACCCCGCTCCTCGCGGAGTGACGCGCCCCCGGTGCCCGGTGGCCGCCCCCGACTCCCGATTCCCGCCTACCCTAAGGAGGTGCCCGACCTCGAGACCCGCGCCGACATCGATGTGCTGCTGCGACGCTTCTACACCCGCGCCATGGCCGACGATCTGATCGGCTACCTCTTCACGGACGTGGCCAAGCTCGACCTCGATCACCACCTGCCGCGCATCGGCAACTTCTGGGAGCAGGTCCTCCTCCAGCGTCCCGTCTACAACGGCCACCCGATCGCTGCGCACGTCCCGCTGCACCAGGCGGCCACCCTGCAGGGCGCGCACTTCCAGCGCTGGTTCTCGCTGTGGGCGGAGTCGGTCGACGCCCTGTTCGCCGGGCCGATGGCGACGCAGGCCAAACGTCGGGCCGCCATCATCGCGGAGTCGATGCAGTACCGCCTCGGCATCGCCTCGTCGGAGGCCACGTTCACACCGGCCTATCGGGCCGCGCTGCAGATCGACGACACGGTCAAGTGACGAGGGACACGGGGACGAGTCACAAGGGAGGCGAGAGACAAGGGACGAGGCACGGCCAGGGACCAGTGACAAGGCCTGGCGACGCCGGGCGGGGCGGCTCGGCGCGGCGTAGATCTTGGCGTTCCTTGTCCCTTGGGTCCTTGCCACTCGTCCCTTGCGATCCCTTGTGACTTCTCCCCTTGTCCCGTGTCCCTTGACCTCGTCCTACACGTGAGGAGGGACACGGTCGAGGGACGAGGGACACGGGGACGAGTCACAAGGAAGGGAGGCGAGAGACAAGGGACGAGGCACGGCCAGGGACCAGTGACAAGGCCTGGCGACGCCGGGCGGGGCGGCGCGGATCCTGGCGTCCCTTGTCCCTTGGGTCCTTGCCACTCGTCCCTTGCGA
>NZ_JALHPM010000071.1:0-30998 GCF_022842525.1 Luteitalea sp. | reverse complement strand
CCGGGGGCTTCTTCCGGCTGCAGGCGGTGGCGGTGGCGACCACCACCAGGAGCAGGGCGACGAGGCGGACAAGGCGAGCGGACATGCGAGACGTCTCCTTCAGAGCGTGGGCCGAGGCGCGCCGGGATGTCGGCGAACACAGGCGCATCAGGGTCAACGCGACCAGCTGGGCTGGACGTTGTTGCCCGCTTTGGTGACCTGGCGCAGGTCCTGGCCGTCGCGGGCGATGGTGAAAATCTGGGTCCGGCCGGCGCGGGTCGAGGCAAACGCCAGGTGACGCCCGTTGGGCGCCCACGACGGGCTCTCGTTGCTGCCGGTACTGTCGGTGATCGTGCGAATCTGCCCCTGTTCGGGGCTGAAGATCTTGATGTCGAAGCCCGGGCCGTTGCGCCCGGCATAGGCAATCTCGTTGTAGGGCGCCGGCGACCACGTGGCGCGGTCAGCCCACGACTCGCTGGTGATGCGACGCGGCTGCCCGAGGCCATCGGCGTCGACGATGTAGATCTGCGGCGACCCCGTGCGGTCCGAGGTGAAGGCAATCTGGTTGCCCGCCGGTGACCAGGTCGGCGTGGAGTCGTTGCCGGGGTGACGGGTGACGCGCCGGAGTCCGGTGCCGTCGCGGTTGACCGAGTAGATTTCCATGTTGCCGTCACGGTTGGTCATGAAGGCGATGCGCGCGCCATCCGGCGAGAAGGCGGGCAGGAAATTGTGGATGACCTCGGTGCCGCCCGCGGGCTGATCCATCTTGCCCTGGTAGATGTACGACACATAGATGTCCGGGTAGCCGCGGCGATAGGACGTGTAGGCGATGGCGCGGCCATCGGCCGACCAGCTCGGGTTGATCGCCAGCGAACGGTTGACCGTCACCCGGCGCTGTCCCTCGCCGTCGTAGTCGGCGATGTAGATCTCCTTGATGCTGCGCTGCTCCACGGTGCCGCGCGCCTGCTCGCCGTCGCGGTCACTGGCAAACGCCAGCTTCGTGCGGGCGACGCCCACGAGGGACCGCTGCTCCTTGTGCAGTTCGTCGGCGATGGTGTGCGCGAACTGGCGCGGGTTGCTCGACGAGGCCGTGTACTCCTTGGCCCAGACGCTGCGCTGGGTCGCGATGTCGAACAAACGGGCCTGCACGGTCAGGCTCGAGGCGTTCTGCCGCACCGTGCCGATGAGGACGGCGTTGGCCCCGAGTTCCTTCCACTGCCCGAACGGCACCGTCTCCATCGACGTCGCAGGGGTGATCGGCGCATAGCTCGCCCGCGGAATCAGGTCGTACTCGCGCTCGAACCGCAGGTCCTCCCACAGCACCTGCCCGATGGTGTCGGCCGCCGCCTTCAGGTCGGGCGTCGCGGCGATGAAGCTCGGCACGGCCAGTCGTGGCGCGGCCCCTCCGGAGAGGGTGATGCTGACGCCGATCTGGTCAGGCTGCTGCGGCGCAGGCGCGTCGGGAGCACCGACCGGCGGGGGCGGCTGGGGCGCAGCGGGCTGCTGCGAGGCCGGCAGCGGCCGGGCCTGCGGCGCGGCCAGCACCAGCACGGTGGACGCGAGGGCCCCGAGGGCCGCGCTGAGGAGGAGTCGGGGAGCTGTCGTCATTGGGTGAAGTTGAATTCCAGGTTCACGGTGAGCGTCGGATTCGTGTACTCGCGGGGCAGCGGCGGCAGTTTCGTGAGGGTCAGCGCTCGCGTCGCGGCCTGATCCAGCAGAAAGTTGCCGCTCGTCCTGGCCACGGCGACGCCACTCAGGGTCCCTTGGCGGTCGATCACGAACTTCATGACCGTGGCGCCTCGCGCCCCCTGTTGCTGACGCCAGTTGCGATGAATGATCTGCAGCATCTCTGCCACATAGGCCGGGCAGCAGAAGTTGCCCAGATTGATTTGGCCGCCGGTGCCGCCGCCTCCGGTCGACAACCCGATGCTGTCGCTGACAACGCCCGTATCGGCCTTCGCCTGACCTTCGCTGACACGCGCCCCCGTCGAGGGCGCCTTCGCGCGTGCCTGCTCCGCCGAGGTCTGGGGCGTCGTGGTCGGTTTCGGGGCGGGCCGGGGCGCCGCCTTGGTCGGCTCGGTCATCTCCGGCGGCTTGGCGGCGGGAGGCGCGATCGGCACCGGCTTCTCATCGGGTTTCAGCGGGACCGCCTGCTGCACGGGGCGCCCAGACATCGAGGTGAGTCCACCGGCGCGCGGCCCTGGCGCTCCACCCAGGCTGATGGTCATCACCGTCCGCGGGTCCGCATCACTGGTGCGCCACGAGGACGGCGACAGCACCACGAGCAGGATCAACAGGCCATGCGCCGCAAGCGACAGCAGGACCATGCGCTTGAAGCCATCCGGTCCGGTCGCCCGGCGGTCCGGAGCACCTCCGGCCAGGGCATAGGCCTGGCCGGGCGTGCCGTAGCCGATCGAAGGCGGGGCGGGGGAGGCCACGAGGCGCCTACTTCTCCCCCGGAAGTCGCGACACCAGCCCCACCTTCTCGACGCCAGCGGCCTTCAACGCATCCATCACCGTCATCGTCTGCTGCACGGTGACCTCGCCGTCGGCGCGCAGGTAGACCGACTTGTCGGTCTTGCCCTGCAGCGTCTGACGCATGCGTTCGCCGAGCACATCCACCCGGATGAACTCCTCGTCGAGCTGGACGCGGCGATCCTGGCCGAACGACAGGGGAATCGTCACGAAGACGCGCTCGCTGCTCAGGCTTTGCGACCGCCGGGCCACCGGCAGGTTCACGTCGAGCCCACGCGTCATCATCGGCGCGGCCACCATGAAGATGATGAGCAGCACCAACATCACGTCCACGAGTGGGACGACGTTGATCTCCGAGAGGGCGGTGGAAGCCACCACCCGCCCTCGTCGTCCGCGTCCCATCCCGCCACCGCCGGCCGCTTGTACCTTGGGCATTGGTCGTGTCCGGGCGTGGCGCCTAGGTGAAGTTGCGTTCGGAGATGTTCAGGAACTCCAGCGAGAAGTCTTCCATCGCCGAGGCGAACCCGCGCACCTTGTGGGTGAAGTGGTTGTAGAAATAGACCGCAGGGATCGCCGCGAACAGCCCGGCCGCCGTGGCAATCAGCGCCGCGGCGATGCCAGGCGCCACGACGGCCAGGTTCGAGGACCCGACGGCGCCGATGGCCTGGAAGGCCGTCATGATGCCCCAGACGGTGCCGAACAGCCCGATGAACGGCGCGATGCTTGCCGTGGTCGCCAGAAATCCCACCCGCTCTTCCAGTTTGGCCAGTTCCGTGCCGCTCGCGCGCAACAGCGCCCGGTCCACGGCTTCAAGACTCTTGAGCGTTGGACGAGCGGCCCCTGTCGCCGGCTTGTCCCCGGTGGCGCCGCGCAACTGGGTATTCAGTTCCCCATAGCCCGCCTGGAACAGCCCGACGAGCGGACTCTCGCCAAGCGACCGGCACACGGCCTGCACTTCGGAGAACTTGCTGCTGCGACGGAAGACGTCGAGGAACTGGCGCGTCTGTGCGTCAGCCTTCCGGAACGCCCAGGTCTTGTAGGCCACGATGCCCCACGAGACCACGGAGAAGAGGACGAGAAGTGCGAGGACGAGCTGCTCGATGAGCCCGGTCCGGGTGACGAGGGAAATGACGTCAGTTGCCGTCTCCGCGGTCTCCGCCGCGGGTCCGGTCAGCTCTTGCAGGGCAAGAGCGTACACCCAGAGCGTCTGCAAACAGGCCTCCGCTATACATGTTCGAATGCGCCGCTGGGAAGGCGCGAAGTCCGAAGCCTACCACGCGTGCAAAATCAGCGTCAACTCTATGATATCGTGGCAGTTCTGGCCATTTGACCTTGTCCTCGGTCCGACGCGCTGGCCGGCGTCCTCCCACTCATGATCCGCTTCATCAGCATCCGCCAGCTCGCGGTCATCGAGACCCTCGACCTGTTTCTGGAGGGCGGGTTGACCGTGCTCACGGGTGAGACCGGGGCCGGCAAGTCCGTCCTCGTCGAGGGGATCGGCCTCCTGCTCGGTGGCCGGGCCTCGGCCGACATGGTCCGCACCGGCGCCACCACCGCCATCGTCCAGGCCATCATCGCGACCCCGGAGGGCCCCGATGTCATCGTCCGCCGCGAGGTCTCGTCGGAGGGCCGCTCGCGCGCCTTCATCGACGACGTCCTCGTCACGGCGGCGACGATGCGGGAGCGGGTGTCGGGGTGGGTGGACCTGCATGGGCAGCACGAGCACCAGACCCTGCAGCTCCCCGAGACCCACCTCGACCTGCTCGACCGGGTCGCCGGCTTGACGACGACCCGGGCCATGGTGGGACGCGCCTACGCGGCGTGGGTGTCAGCCCGCGACGCCCTGGCCGCGACGCAGATGGATGCCCGGGAACGCGCCGCCCGCATCGAACTGCTCTCGTTCCAGGCAAGCGAGATCGACAAGGTGCAGCCGCTCGAGGATGAGGATGAGCAGCTGGCGGCGGTGCGACAGGTGCTGGCCAACGCGGACCGCCTCCAGCGACTCGGCCAGGAGGCCTACGACGCGCTCTACGAGAACGAGCACGCGGCGCTCCAGAGTCTGGCGCTCGTCTGGAAACGGCTCGACGATCTCGCCGAGGTGGACGCGTCGGTCCAGCCCTATGCGGCGATTCGGGATGGCGTGAAGGCCCAGCTCGACGACCTGGCGTTCTTTCTGCGGCAGTACGTGACGAGTCGCGACGCGTCGCCGGAGCGGCTACAGGAGGTCGAGGACCGCCTCGCGCAGCTCGAGCGCCTCAAGCGGAAGTACGGGCCGAGCCTGAGCGAGGTCCGGTCCCGCCAGCAGACGCTGGCCGACCAGCTGGCGGCGTTGCAGCAACCCGAGGGCCAGCTGTCGGCGCTCCAGGCGGCGGCCGAGGAGGCCGCGGCCGCCTTCCGCACCCAGGCGCGGCGCCTGTCGCTCGAGCGCCAGCATGCCGCCAGCCCCTTCACGGCACGACTGCGCGCGGAACTCGCCGACCTGTCGATGCCCCACGCGGACGTCTCCTTCCGCTTCCAGGAAGCGACGGGTGAGGGGGAGTGGACGGCGGCGGGTATCGACCGTGTCGAATTGCTCCTGTCGGCCAATCCGGGCGAGACGCCCCGACCGCTCGCCCGGGTGGCGTCCGGCGGTGAGTTGTCGCGGGTGATGCTCGCGGTCAAGGTGCTCGACGCCCCAGATGTGGCAGGCCGGACCCTCATCTTCGACGAGGTGGACGCCGGCATCGGCGGGCGGGTCGCGGACTCGGTGGGCGCTCGACTGCGGGCGTTGTCGGCCCACGCGCAGGTGCTGTGCGTGACGCACCTGCCGCAGGTCGCGGCTTACGCCGACGCCCACATCCACATCAGCAAGCGGGTGGCCGCTGGCCGCACGCTGACCTCGGCGGCGCCGCTGCAGGGAGACCTGCGGGTGGAGGAGTTGGCCCGCATGATGGCCGGGGACACGTCAGCCCCCATGCTCGACGGCGCGCGGGCGCTCCTCGCCGCCAAGGCCACGGGCGCGGCGTCGTCGCGCTCACCCGGCAGGCGGTCGAATGCTAGCGAAAGTCCGCGGGGCGAAAGCGAAGCGGCGGCAAAAGGCGAAAGCGAAAGTGCCGGTCGACAGGACGGGCGCAAGGGCAGGGGACGTGGCTCGAAAGTATCTGGTTGAGGCCTACGGCTGTCAGATGAACATGCACGACGGCGAGCGGCTCGCCGGCCTCCTCGAATCCGCCGGATTCGAGTCGACGGCCGACCCCGCCGACGCCGACGTCATCGTCATCAACACGTGCAGCGTGCGGGAGCGGGCCGAGGACAAGCTGTTCACGCGCCTCGGTGAGTTCCGGGACGCCGCGCGGGCGGTCGGTCACACGCCGGTCATCGCGGTCACCGGGTGCGTGGCGCAGCAGGAAGGCGCAGCCTTGCTGAAGCGCTCGAAGCTGATCGACATCGTGGTCGGCACCCAGCGCGTGAAGCAGCTGCCGATGCTGGTGACGCGGGCGCTCGACGAGGACATCGGGCCGCAGATCGACATCAACCCGCACGAAGACGTGTCCTTCCCCCTCGGCATCGCCCGTCGTGGGGATGCAATCAAGGCCTACGTCACCATCATCGAGGGCTGCAACGAGTTCTGCGCCTTCTGTGTGGTGCCGTATACCCGTGGCCACGAGCGGATGCGTCCAGCCGCCGAGATTCTCGCCGAGGTGCGCGACGCCGCCGCCCGCGGGCATCGCGAGGTCCAGCTCCTCGGTCAGATCGTCAACCACTACCAGGCGCCAGACGATGGCGCGTGTGACTTTGCGGCGCTGCTGGAGCGCGTGCACGAGGTGGAGGGTATCGAGCGGATTCGTTTCGCCAGTCCGCATCCACGGCACGTCACGTCGCGCCTGCTCGAGGCCTATCGGGCGCTCCCCAAGGTCTGCAAGCACCTGCACCTGCCGGTGCAGTCGGGCTCGACCCGCGTGCTGGCCGCCATGCGTCGCCGGTATTCGCGCGAGCGCTACCTGGAAATCCTGCAGGAGGTGCGGGAGGCCGTGCCGGGGATCTGTCTCTCCACGGACATGATCGTCGGCTTCCCGGGAGAGACGACGGCCGACTTCGAGGACACGCTCTCGCTGACGGCCGCGGCGCGCTTCCACAGCATGTTCAGCTTCAAGTACTCGCCGCGCCCGAAGACGCTCGCCATCAAGCGGATGCCAGACGACGTCGCCGAGGAGGAAAAGACGCGACGGATCGTGGAACTGCAGGCCATGCAGCGGGAGATTCAGTCGGACCTGCATGCCCAGTCGGTCGGCCGGGTCGAGCAGGTCCTCATCGACGCCACCAGTCGGCGCCGCGAGCATGAGCTCTCCGGCCGCACCAGCGGCAACACCGTCGTCAATCTGCCGGGCGACCCGGCGTGGCTCGGGCGACTCGCCCAGGTGCGCATCACGGCCGCCGGGCCCAACAGCGTGCGCGGTGAAGTCCTCGAGGTGGAGGGGTGATGGCCATCCAGATGCTGATCAAGGGCTTGATGATGGACCCGGTCACGAACATGCCCATCCTGGTCCTGCGTGACGAGGCGGGGGAGCGTACCCTCCCAATCTGGATCGGCATGTTCGAGGCGCACGCCGTCGCCCTCCAGTTGGAGAACAGCGGCGCGTCACGACCGATGACGCACGACCTGCTCAAGCACCTGCTCGAGGCGCTGGGCGGCCGTGTCACCGAGATTCACATCACCGACGTCCGCGAGGGGACCTTCTACGCCATGATCTACCTGCTGGCCAACGGGGAGTGTCTCGCCCTCGATGCCCGACCGTCGGACGCGCTGGCGCTCGCGCTCCGCACCCGTGCCCCCGTGTTCGTCGCCGAACACGTACTGGCCGACGCCAAGCCCCTCGACACGCCCACTTCGCAGGACACGGAGCGACTCCAGCACTGGCTGGAGAGCCTGGATCCCGAGGAGATGGGCAAGTACAAGATGTGAATCCGCGACCTTCCCGTAGAATGCGCGGGGGGGCCACCCGACTGCCGATGATCCTGGCCATTGCCAACCAGAAGGGCGGCGTGGGAAAAACCACGACCGCCATCAACCTTGCGGCCGCCTTGTCGCTCCGCGGCAAGCCGACCCTGCTCGTCGACCTGGACCCCCAGGCCAACAGCACCATGTCCTTTCTCGACATGGCGACCGTTGGCCCCAACATGTACGAGGCGATGACGGGGGACAGCGGCACCACGCTGCCGTCGATCATCCGACCGACCAATCAGCCCCATTTGAGCATCGCCCCCGCCCGGATCGCCCTCGCCAAGCTCGAAGCGAAGCTGGTCGGAGAGCTCGACGCGCACTTCCGGCTCAAGGAAAAGCTCGCGCCCCTCGAAGCGGAGTTCCCCTACATCGTCATCGACTGCCCGCCGACGCTGGGGCTGCTGACGGTGAACGCGCTGGTGGCGGCGTCCCATCTGGTCGTCCCCATCCAGTCGTCCTATTTTGCCCTCGAGGGCACGGACGACCTGCTCGAGACGGTGGGGAAGGTCCAGGTGCGGGCGAACCCGTCCCTGCAGGTACTGGGCGTGCTCATCACCATGCACGACCGTCGTACCAGCCTGGCCCGCGACATCCGCGATCAGATCAAGAAAGTGTTTGGCCCCAAGGTGTTCAAGACCGTGATTACCAAGAGCGTGCGACTCGAAGAGAGCCCGGCCTACAAGGAAGCCATCTTCAGCTTCGCGCCGGAGTCGTCTGGCGCGTCCGAGTACTACAGCGTCAGCGAGGAGGTCCTCAGCCGTGTCTAAGCGAGGCTTGCCCGAGAGCGTGCGGATGCGCCACGACGCCCACTACGTCGAGACCCTCACGGCGTCGGCCGGCGACCCGATCGGCCGGATGATCCCGATCGAGCACATCGACCCGAATCCCAACCAGCCCCGACAGGTCATGGGCGACCTCTCCGAGCTGATCGCCTCGGTCAAGGAACAGGGGCTGATCGAGCCGATCGTCGTGCGCCAGCGCGGCACGCGCTTCCAGATCGTGGCCGGTGAGCGGCGCTACCAGGCTGCCGTCAGAGCCGGCATCGACGAACTCCCGGTCGTGATCCGCGATGTAGACGATGTGGGGATTCTGGAGATCGCGCTGGTAGAGAACCTGCAGCGCAAGGACCTGACCCCCTTCGAAGAGTCCGAAGCTCTGCACGCCCTCTGTCAGAAGGCCGGCTACACCCACGAGCGCCTCGCGCAGAAGCTCGGCAAGAGTCGGACGGTCATCACCGAGTCGCTCTCGCTGAACCAGATGCCGGAGCACATCAAGCATCTTTGTCGGCTGGCCGACATTTCCTCCAAGTCGTTGCTGCTGCAGGTAGTTAGGCAGGGCGAGCCCGAGAAGATGGCGGCCCTCGTCGAGCAGATGTCGCGCCACGGCGGGATGACGCGCCAGGAAGTCCGCGAACAGGTCAAACCCAAGCTCGCCAGACAGGGGCGCCCACGCCCGTTCACCTTCACGTACAAGGCGCCGACCAAGCAGTTCGCCTTCTCGCTAAGCTTCAAGAAGGCGGAGGTGGAACCCGACGAGGTCATCGCGACCCTCGAACGGATTCTGGACGACCTGAAGACCAAGCGGGCCACTGGCGATGACCCCGCCGAGACCGCACCAAGCGAGAGCACGCCGCACCTGCAGGGCCTGGACGACCAGGACCTCGACGACTGAGAAGGGGTAGGGCCGTCAGCCCAGGGCGGCTGGAGAGCACCCGAGCCCAGCGGCCTGGAGAAACAGACCCGCACAGTCTTTAGTTAACATAATGTGTATTATCGGACTCAATACGTTCAGGCCTGTTTCGGCCCTGTGCAAGGCGTGTGTGGATTGTTCTGTGTGATTCGCCCTAACGATGGCGGTCGGCCCTCGACCGCGCGCCACTTCACCCGCTAGGATCGGCCCCACACCCCCATGGGCATCGCCGCCGATCTCGCCATCGTCATCGTCGCCGGCCTGGTCGGCGGACTGGTCGCCCAGGCAGCGCGCCAGCCGCTGATCCTCGGCTACATCCTGGCCGGCGTCCTGGTCGGCCCGCACTCGGTCGGCCGAGCGGTCACCAATACGCATGACATCGAGTTGCTGGCCGAAATCGGCGTGGCCCTGTTGCTGTTCGCGCTGGGCCTGGAATTCTCGCTGAAGCAACTGCAACCGGTCCGCCGGATTGCCCTGATCGGGACCCCGATCCAGATGGTCCTGACCATCCTCGTGGGCACGGCCCTGGGCCAACTGTTCGGATGGCCATGGGTGACGTCCCTCTGGCTGGGCGCCCTGATTTCCCTGAGCAGCACGATGGTGCTGCTGAAGACGCTCATGGCCCAGGGCCGCATGGGCACACTGTCCAGCCGGGTGATGATCGGCATCCTCATCGCCCAGGACCTGATCGTGGTGCCGCTGATGATCCTGTTGCCCGCCCTGTCGGACCCGGAAGCCGGGCTGCGGGCCCTGGCGGTGGCGACCGGCAAGGCGATCCTGTTTCTCGCGCTCATGATCGTCGGCGGCACGCGCCTCCTGCCGCGGCTGATGCAGGTGATCGCCGTGAGACAGTCGCGAGAGCTGTTCTTGCTGGCGATTACGGCCATCGGGCTCGGCGTCGGCTACGCGACGTACCTGTTCGGCTTGTCGTTTGCCTTCGGGGCGTTCGTGGCCGGGTTGGTGCTGAGCGAGTCGGACTACGCCCACCAGGCCCTGAGCGACATCATTCCGCTGCGCGACGTGTTCGGCATGCTGTTCTTCGCGTCCGTCGGCATGCTGATCGATCCACGCCTGCTGCTGGCAACCGGAGGACAAGTGCTCGTCCTCTTGCTGACCAGCCTCGTCGCGAAGTCGGCCATTCTGGGCGGCCTGGCCTACGCCTTCGGGTATCGCAATGTGGTGCCGCTGGCCGTGGGCCTCGGCTTGTGGCAAATCGGCGAGTTCGCCTTCGTGCTCGGCCGCGTGGGGCTCAGCTCAGGTGCCCTGAGCGCGGAGGCCTTCACCCTGGTCCTGAACACGGCCGTCCTGAGCATGGTGCTCACGCCCGCGATTTCCGGGCTCACGACGCCCATCTACGCGTGGTGGCGGCGACGGTCCGGCCGGGAACCCTTCCAGACCATCAACCTCCCCACCGGCGGCCTCCACGACCACGTCGTCATCGTCGGGGGCGGCCGCGTCGGACGGTTCACCGCGCAGTTCCTGCAACGGCTCACGCTGCCCGCCGTCCTGATCGAACTGGACTACCGGCGGTTCGACCAGGCACGAGAGGCGGGCTCGGCCGTGGTGTTCGGCGACGCCACCCAGGAGGTTGTCCTCGAGGCGGCGAGCGTCGGGAAGGCGCGGTTGGTGCTGGTGACGGTGCCGATCATCAGCGTGACCGAGGCCATCATCGAGCAGGTCCGTCGCATCAATCCGGCGGCCCGGATCGTCGCGCGCGCGGAAGGCGCCGAGCAGTTGCGGCATCTGCAGGCGCGTGGGCTCGCCGAAGTCGTGCAACCGGAACTCGAAGCCGGCCTGGAGATGGTGCGGCAGTCGCTGCTGCACATGGACTACGGCGTCACCGAGGTCCATCGCGTGAGCGCCCAGTTGCGGCAGGAGATGTATGCCCCGCTGTTCGGCGATGACAGCGACTACCAGAAACTGGTGCAACTGGGGGCGGCCGGGCAGCTGTTCGACTTCTCGTGGGTCGAGGTCGCCGTCGGATCGGCCATGGACGGCCGGTCGATTGCCGAGCTGGCCATTCGCACACGGACAGGCGCGACCGTTGTCGGCATCCTGCGCGACGGCCAGATGATCACCAATCCTGACCCGTTCGCGCCGATCGGTGCGGCGGACCTGCTGGCCATCGCGGGGACGGCTGACCAGCGCCGAGCCCTGGAAGCCCTGGCCGCTCGCGAAGTGGTTGGTTCCAGCCCGAAGTTCTGAAATGATCGTCTGATGAGCGGCACCCTCGTGGCGTGCCTCCCCTCCTGACCCTTCCCGCATGCTCCGAACGCTCGACCGTTACATCATTCGTGAGACGCTGGCGCCGTTCACGCTGACGCTGCTGATCCTCACGTTCCTGCTGCAGATCCCCACGATCATGGACGTGGCGGAGAAGCTCATCGCCAAGGGCGTGACCCTGCCCATCATCGGCCGGATCCTGCTCACGCTCCTGCCCTCGTCGCTGGCCCTGACCATTCCCATCAGCCTGCTGGTGGGCCTGCTCATGGCGCTCGGACGGCTGTCGGCGGATCGCGAGGCGGTCGCCATGCAGGCCTGCGGCGTAAGCCTGTACCGCATCCTCCGACCGGTCGCCCTGATGGCCCTCATCGGGACCGCCGCGACGGCCTACATCATGATCGAGGCGATGCCGCGGGCGAACCAGGCGTTCCGTGACATCACGTTCCGCATCATCCAGGCCAAGGCCGAGGGCGACGTGCGACCGCGCGTCTTCTTCGACGAGTTTCCCAACCTCGTGCTGTACGTGCGCGACGTGCCCGCGAACACGCGGGGCTGGAAGGGCGTGTTCCTGGCCGACACGCGCACACCGGGCGAGACGCAGCTGCTGACCGCGGACCGAGGCCATTTCGTCCTCGAGCCGGCGCAGCGGCGGGTGGACCTGATTCTGGAGGACGGCATCCTCCATCGGTCCAAGGCCGACACGCCGGCGCAGTACGAGCTGCAGGACTTCGGGTCGCTGACCGTCCAGCTGGATCCGGAGACGGTGTTCCCCCGACAGGGCCTCACGCCCGGTGACAACGAATTGACCATTCCGCAGTTGCGCACGAAGGCGCGCGAGATGCGGGAACAGGGCATGTCGCCGCACAACCCGATCATGGCGATCCAGCGCAAGTACACCATCCCGGTGGCGTGCCTCGTGTTCGGCCTCATCGCGCTGGGCCTGGGGGTCAGCCACCGCAAGGACGGCAAGAACGCCGGCTTCGTGATCGGCATCGCGGTGGTGCTGGTGTACTACGTCCTCATGTACATGGGCGAGGCGCTGGCCAAGGGCCAGAAGGTGCCGGCGGAGTTCGCCCTGTGGATACCCAACCTGGTGCTGGGCGGGGCCGGTCTGGCGCTGCTGGTCCTCAAGACGCGCGGGTACGAGTTCTCCCCCACCATCCGCATCCCGTACCCGGACGCCCTGGCGGCGTTGGTCGCGAAGGTGCGAGGAAGCCGCACAGCGGCGCCAGCGACACGATCTGCGCCGGCGGTGTCCGGGCCTCCGGCTCGGGGGCGTCGTCAGGTCGTCGTGGTCATCAAGGTGCCGCAGGGGCTCCTGCCCTCGTTCAATCTGCTGGATCGGTACCTGAGCCGCATCTACCTGCGCGTGTTCGCGGTCACCTTCCTGGGCATGCTGGCCGTCTTCTACATCGCGATTTTCACGGACTTCAGCGAGTACCTGTTCAAGGGACGGACGACGGGCCAGATGCTGTTGAGTTTCTTCATGTACTCGACGCCCCAGTACGTCTACTACATCACGGCCATGGCGGCCCTGGTCGGGACGCTGGTGACCGTCGGCTTGCTCACCCGCACCAGTGAGTTGACCGTCATGCAGGCCTGCGGCGTGTCGCTCTACCGGGCCACCGTGCCCATGTTGCTGTTCGGCTTCGTGTGGAGTGCGGTCCTCTTCGGGATGGAACAGAGCATCCTGGCGGCCTCGAACCGACGAGCCGAGGAACTCAGGAGCACCATCCGCAGTGGCGTCGCCCGGACGTTCGGGGTCGCCAGCCGGCAGTGGATGGCCGGCAGCCGCGGGGAGCTCTATCACTACGGACGCTTCGATGCCCGGGCCGCTCGCCTCGAGGACCTGACGGTCTACACCTTCGGATCGCGGGGCTGGAACGTCACCGGACGCACGTACTCCCGGGTGACCACCCACATGGATGCCGACACGTGGCGTGCCGACCTGGGGTGGCAGCGCACCTTCGGCGACCGCAATGCCGTGACCGACTTCAAGGTCTTCCCCACCACCACGGTGACCATGGAGGCGCCCGACTACTTCGGCGTCGAAGAACCGGAGGCGGTGTTGGCCGAGCGGCTCAAGGTGCAGCAGCTGCGGTCGCACATTGCCGAGCTGAACCAGGCCGGGTACAACACCGTGGCCTTGCAGGTCGCCCTGCACCGCAAGATGGCCTTCCCCTTCATCACCGTCATCATGACGCTGATCGCCATCCCGTTTGGGGTCACCACGGGGCGCAAGGGCACCCTGTTCGGGATAGGCATCGGGATCGTCCTGGCGATTCTGTACTGGACGACGCAGAGCCTGTTTGCGGCGGTGGGGAGCGCTGGTGTGCTGGCGCCGGCGCTGGCGGCGTGGGCGCCGAACATCCTCTTCGTCGCGGTGGCGGCCTATCTGGTGATCAGCGCCAGAACCTGATGTCGGCGCCACGGCGCGCTTGTCGGCCGGCCGACAATACTCAGCTATTGGATCGGGACGCTGGGGGGACGCCTCGGCGAGGCCTCCGAGACTCACGACCGCGGATGATGGGCGTCGTACAGTCGCTTGAGCCGCGTCTCCAGCACGTGCGTGTAGATCTGGGTCGTGGACAGGGCCGCATGGCCCAGCATCATCTGAATCGCGCGCAGGTCAGCGCCGCGGTCGAGCAGATGGGTGGCGAACGAGTGGCGCAGTACGTGCGGTGAGACGTCGCTCATCACGCCTGCCTTCAGCGCGTAGGTCTTCAGCAGCTTCCAGAACCCGACACGCGTCAGTGCGCCTGGTCCCCGCCCTCCCGGAAACAACCACGGGGACGGCTGTCCCTTCAGCAGTGCGGCCCTGCCGCCGGTCATGTACGCGCGCAGGGCGGCGACGGCCTGCTCCCCCACCGGCACCACCCGCTGCTTGTCACCCTTGCCGATACAAGTGAGGAACCCGACGTCCAGATTGAGGTCGGACGGCCGGAGCGACACCAGCTCGGACACACGCAGGCCGGTGGCATAGAGCACATCCAGCATGGCGCGGTCGCGCAGGCCACGCGGCGTCGAGAGGTCCGGCGCCGCGAGCAGCGCGTCGACCTCCTCCAGTGAAAGGTAGCGAGGCAACTCCCGCCAGGCGCGCGGCGGTCGCAGATCCTCGGTCGGGTTGGTCGCGATGACGCGTGACACCAGAAGATGCTTGTAGAAGCCACGGACCCCGGCGACCATGCGCGCGACCGACCGCGGGGAATAGCCCTCCGCCATCAGCCCGCGGACGAATGCCTCCAGGTCCTGCAGGGACAGCGTCTCCGGCGCCGCCGCGCGCCCGGCGGCGAACTCCGCCAGCTGTCGAAGGTCGCGGCTGTAGCTCTCGATGGAGAGCGGCTGCAGGCGCCGCACGACCCGCAGGTGGTCGAGGTACGCGTCGATGCGGGCGTGCGTGCCGGCCCCGGTGTCTCCGCTCATTCCCGCCAGCATACCGGCAAAATCGCGGGTTTCCTGCTGGGGTGGAACCAGATCATGTACACCTGCGTCTCTAGGCATAGACATCGAGGCATCGACGTCGATGTATAGAATTCGAGGGATCCATGCCGCCACGCACAGACGCGCTTCAGGGCACGCTCACGCTCCTCATCCTCAAGACGCTGGACACCGGGCCCCGGCACGGCTACGCCATCGCCCAGCACATCCAGCAGACCTCCAACGCCCTGCTCCGGGTCGAGGAGGGGTCGCTCTACCCTGCCCTGCGCCGACTCGAGCAGGAGGGGTGGGTCAAGTCCTCGTGGAGCGTGACCGAGAGCCAGCGCAAGGCCAGGGTCTACGCCCTCACCCCGGCTGGACGTCAGCAGCTGGACGAGGAGGAAGCCAAGTGGCAGAAGCTCCTCCAGGGCGTGCGCCACGTCCTCCGGTTCGCGGAGTAACGCGATGGGATGGATGCAGCGTCTGCGCAACTCCGGCTCGCGTCGGGCTCACATCGAACGGGAACTGACCGACGAGGTCGCGTTCCATCTCGACCAGCAGGTCGCCGACCTCGTCGCTGACGGCTGGTCACCGACCGACGCACGCCGAGAGGCGCAGCGGCGCGTCGGGTTGACCGGCGCCTGGGTCGCCGAAGGCGTGGCCCAGGACACCCTCCCCTGGCTGACCACCTGGCTCCGCGAGATGCGTCAGGTCGCACGAGGCCTCCGCCGCCGCCCGGTGCTGCCGGTCGCCTCGGCGGCCACGCTGGCGCTGGGCGCCGGCGTGTTGCTCGCCATCGCCACGGTGGTCGACTCGGCCCTGCTGGCCCCGCTCCCCCTGCCGGATCCGTCTCGGCTCGTCGTCCTGGACGAGACCCAGGATGGCCAGCGGCTGGGCGGCAATCCGGCCCGGACCGCCGACTACCATCGGGAGCTCGACAGCGTGCGGGGCGTCGCCGGGCTCTACGGCGAGTCCGTGGTGCTGGGTCGCGGCGCGACGGCCCAGCGGGCGCAGGTACTGCGGGGTGTGGGGCCGTTCACCGCCGTGCTCGGCCTGACCGCGGGCCAGGGGCGCGTGTTCACCGAACAGGAAGAGCGCGATGGCGCGGCCGTCGTGATGGCGAGCGACCGCGGCTGGACCCGTCTCTTCGGCCGCCAGCCCGCCCTCGTCGGGCAGTCGATCACGCTGCGCGGCGCCACCTATCAGGTTGTGGGGATTCTCCCGGCGGCGCTCGACTATCCGCGGGACATCGACTTCATCGCGCCGTCTGGCCCCGAGTACCAGCGCGCCCCCCGGGGTGGTAACTGGCTGCAGGTCGTCGGCCGCCTGGCGCCGGCCGCCACGCTCGCCCGCGCCGAGAACGAGGCGCGCGCGGCAGCCCGCCGATTCGCCGAGACGTATCCCCAGCAGGACCGCGGCCTCGACGTCAGGCTGGTGCCGCTGCAGGCGTTCGAGACCAGAGACGTGCGGGCACCACTCCTGCTCCTGCTCGGCGCCGCCCTCGTGGTCTACCTCGTCGTCTGTGTCAACGTCGGCGGACTCCTGCTCGTCCGGGCAATGGCCCGGGATCACGAGTCCTCGGTGCGAACGGCGCTCGGGGCCGGGCCCTGGGCCATGGCGCGGCTCTCCGTGCACGAGGCCGTGCTGATCGCGGCGGTATCGCTGCCGGGGGCGTGGCTCGTGGCGACGCTGGGCCTGCGGTGGCTCGGCGGGGCGATGTCGGACGAGGTAGCCGCCTTCACAGAGGTGGCCCTCGGCGGGCGGACGGCAGTCACGAGCCTCCTCGTCCTGATGGTGACCGTGCTGGTGCTGGCCGCGTGGCCCGCCTGGCACGTGGCCACGCGCTCGGCACGCCCAGGGGCTGCGGCGCATGCCGTGACCGACGCGCCGAGCCGTCGCCGCGTGCGACGCGCCCTCGTCGGGGCGCAGGTGGCGTGCAGCACCCTGCTGCTCGTCGTGGCCCTGCTCTTTGCCGCCAGTGTCCAGGCGATGCTCGACCGCCCACGTGGCTTCGTGGCCGCCGATGTGGTGGCGGTGCGGTATGACCTGGATTGGGAACAGCCCAAGGCGGTGATCGATCGGCTGGTCGACGAAGTGCTCACCACCGTCCTCAGCGTGCCTGGCGTCGAGACGGCGGGGGTCGTCGACCGGTTTCCGCTGCAGGGCGGGACCCAGTCGGCTCGCGTGCAGCTCTACGGCGAGGCGGAGGTTCCTCCGGGCCGGCCCGACATCTCGGTCCGCGCGGCGACGCCGGACTACTTCGCGGCCGTGGGCATTCCCCTGGCCGCCGGGCGCCTCTACGTGGACGGCCCGGGCGCGGAGGGACGGCCGGAGGTGATGGTGTCCGCCGCGTTCGCGCGCCGCTACTTCGGCGATGCCGATCCCCTGGGCCAGCGCCTCTGGCTCCGGTGGAACGGTGACGTGCCGGAGTGGTCGCAGGTCGTCGGGGTCGTGGGCGATGTCCGCCAGACCTTCCGAGACGAGGCCCCCGTGCCCGAAGTGTATCGGCCGTGGGTGCGCAGTTACTGGCCGCTGCTGCACGTGGCGGTCCGCACCGACGGCACCGCCAGTGTCCTGCCTCGCGTGCGCGCGGCACTGCAGCAGGCCCTACCGGATCAGCCGCTGGCCACCCTCGCGCCTCTGGGCGACGTCGTGGATGCGGGCAACCGGGAGGCCCATGCCCTCACGCGCGTGATGTCGGCCTGCGCGCTCGCCGCCGCCTTGCTGGCCGTCATCGGCCTCTATGGACTCCTGGCCAGCGAGATGCTGGCGCGGCGGCGGGAGGTTGGCATCCGTCTCGCCCTCGGTGCCCGGACCTGGCAGCTCCGTGGCTGGTTGCTGCGGCCGGGACTGTGCCTGTCCGCCATCGGCGTTGTCGTCGGACTCGCCGCCAGTGTCCCTGTGGCCCGCCTGCTGCAGGCACAGCTGTTCGGCATCCAGAGTGGCAACCTGCGCGTCCGGGTGCTGGCCGCCGCCGCCCTGCTGCTGGCGGGCCTGGTCGCCGCCCTGATCCCGGCGTACCGCGTGGTCGGCGCGCGCGCCCTGTTGGCGCTGCGCTACGAATGACATCGCGCGCCACTCGTGGGACGGCTCGTCCCACAACCGGACGGTGCCGCGCGCTGATCACGCGTGAATCCTCACGGAAATGCCCAACGCGGTGCTGGCCCAGTCCTTGTACATGGAGTCTCCGTGCCTGATCTCGCCCTCAGTCCTGCCGAACAGCGTCGTCGTCGATGGCGTCGTCTGCGTGTGCCGGCGCTAGCCGCGGTACTGGTGCTGGCCGGGAGCGTGGCCGTGCTCCGCATGGCCCCGGCGGCCCCCAGTGTCGATGGCGGTCCACTCTGGTTCGATACCGTCCAGCGTGGCGAGTTGGTACGCGAGGTCCGCGGCACAGGCACCCTGGTGCCGGTGGACACGGCCTGGATTCCGGCGACCACGGATGGTCGTGTCGCGGAGATCGTCCTGCGGCCCGGCGCACAAGTCGAGCCCGACGCGGTCATCCTGCTCCTGCAGAACGCCGCGCTGCAGCAGGAGGTCGTGGACACGCGCCTCCAACTGGAGGCCGCCGAAGCCCGCCTCGCGCGTGCGGACGCCGACGCCACGACGGCCCTGCTGGCGCAGGAGGCCCTCGTCGCCCAGACCGAAGCGACGTACGAGGAGGCGCGCGCCGATGCCGAGGCGGACGCGTCGTTGCTCGGCGACGGCCTCGTCTCCGAACTGCAACATCGCCGGTCGTCCACGCGGGCGCGGGCACTGCAGACGCAGGTGGCTGCGGAGCGGAAGCGGCTCGATGTCGGCCAGCGCATGCGTCCCTCCCAGATTGCCGAGCAGCAGGCCGAGGTGTCCCGGATGCGAGCGTTGCTCGCGCTCAAACAGGAACAGGTCGGGCAACTGCACGTCCGGGCCGGCATGCACGGGGTGTTGCAGGCCGTCCCGGTCGAGGTTGGCAGTCAGGTGACGGCCGGCACCAACGTCGCCCGGGTGGCAGACCCTGCCCAGTTGAAGGCGCAGGTCCGCGTGCCGGAGACCCAGGCCCGCGACGTCCAGATTGGTCAGGTCGCTCGGGTGGACACCCGGAACGGCGTCGCCCAGGGGCGCGTGTCTCGCGTCGATCCCGCCGCGGTGTCGGGCACGGTGATGGTCGACATCACCTTCGTCGCCGATCTGCCGCGAGGAGCCAGACCCGACCTGTCGGTGGACGGCATCATCGAAATCGAACGCCTTTCGAACGTGCTCTACATGGCGCGCCCGTCCAACGGACAGGAGGGCGGCACCATCAGCGTGTTCCGGACCACCCCCGATGGCATGGCCGACCGTCGCCGGGTGCGCCTCGGCAAGGGGTCGGTGCGCCACATCCAGATCCTCGAGGGCCTTGGTGAGGGCGAGCGTGTGGTGCTGTCGGACATGTCGGCCTGGGATCAGGTCGATCGTGTGCAGATCAGATAGCAACGGGTCGGTTCGGCTCTCCCAGCCGACCGCAAGAGGCCGTGGGTAGGGCCGGCTGTCCCAGCCGGCCGTCACGTCGGAGACGCAACAGATGTCCCATCCCCTGATTCGCCTCGAAAGCATCCGCAAGGTCTTCGCTGGTGACGAAATCGAAACCCACGCGCTCGACGGTATTCACCTCACCGTCGACTTCGGCGAGTACGTCGCCATCGCGGGCCCCTCCGGCTGCGGCAAGTCGACGATGCTGTCGATCCTGGGGTTGCTGGATACCCCGAGCGAGGGCCGGTACTGGTTGAACAACCGCCCGGTGGAAAGCCTGTCGGTGGCCGAGCGCGCTCGCACGCGCAACCGCGAGATCGGCTTCATCTTCCAGAGCTTCAACCTCATCGGCGATCTCACGGTCTACGAGAACGTCGAACTGCCGCTCACCTACATGGGCATGTCGGGGGCGGAGCGACGCAAGCGGGTCGAGCAGGCGCTCGAGCGGGTCGGCATGGGCCACCGGGCGCGGCATCTGCCCGGCCAGTTGTCGGGCGGTCAGCAGCAGCGCGTCGCCGTGGCGCGCGCGGTGGTCACGCAGCCCTCCATCCTGCTGGCAGACGAACCGACGGGCAACCTCGATTCCCACAATGGCGAGATCGTCATGCAGCTGCTGCGGGACCTCCACAAGGACGGCGCCACCATCTGCATGGTGACGCACGACCCGCGCTACGCCGCCCACGCCACGCGTTCCATCCATCTGTTCGACGGTCGCATCGTGCAGGAGGACCACGCAGGAACGACCACCGGACCGCAGGCCGCCGGGGCCGGCGCCGGGGAGCGCTGAGGGCGCGGTAGACTGCTGCCCGACGCCGCGCCCGCATGTCCGTGACTTCCCTGCCCGCCGCTGCCCGCGTGCTCGTGGCCGACGACCAGGCCGATGTCGTCGAGGCCGTTCGCCTGCTGCTCAAGCTCGAGGGCTACGAGGTCGATGGCGTCGGCGCGCCGGGGGCGGTCGTCGCGGCACTGTCCCGTGGTGATCACGATGTGGCGTTGATCGACCTCAACTACGCACGGGATACGACCTCGGGGCGGGAGGGGCTCGACCTGCTGGCCGAGATTCGCCGACTCGACCCCACCCTGCCGGTGGTCGTGATGACGGCCTGGGGGACCGTGGACATCGCGGTGGAGGCGATGCGCCGCGGCGCCGGCGACTTCGTGCAGAAGCCCTGGGAGAACGCCCGACTCCTGGCCGTGATCCGCACGCAGCTGGAACTGGGGCGGGCCGTACGCCGCAGTCGTCGTCTCGAGGCCGAGAACCAGTGGTTGCGCACCCGCGGGTCGGTGCCGCTGGTGGCGCGATCCCCGGCCATGCAGCCGGTGCTCCAGGTGCTGTCGCGCGTCGGCCCCTCCGACGCCAATGTCCTCATCACCGGCGAGAATGGCACGGGCAAGTCGCTGCTCGCCCAGGCGCTGCACGACGCGTCGCCGCGCGCGGCGGCCGCCTTCGTCTCCGTGAACACCGGCGGCGTGTCGGAGACGCTCGTGGACAGCGAGTTGTTCGGCCACGAGCGCGGGGCGTTCACCGACGCGCGTGCCGAACGCCTGGGACGGTTCGAGGTCGCCGATGGCGGCACCCTCTTCCTCGACGAGATCGCCAACATGCCGGGTGCCGTGCAGGCGCGCCTGTTGCGCGTGCTCGAGACCCGCGAGTTCGAGCGTCTCGGCTCGTCCCGCACGCGACGCGCCGACGTCCGTGTGCTGGCCGCCACCAACGCCGATCTCCAGGCCGAGGTCGAGGCGGGGCGATTCCGGCAGGACCTGCTGTTTCGACTGAACACCGTGGAAGTCCACATGCCGCCGCTCCGGGAGCGGCGTGAGGACATCCCCGACCTCGCGGCGTTGTTCCTCGGCCGTCACACCCGCCGCTACCGCAAGGCCATCGACGGCTTCGAACCTGCCGCGTTGCAGGCGCTCCTCGACCACGGCTGGCCGGGCAACATCCGGGAACTCGATCATGCGGTCGAGCGTGCCGTGCTGATGGCCGACGGTCCGACGATTCCGGCGGCGGCCCTGGCGTTGCGCCCACCACGGGACGGCGGCGGCAGGCTCGACGACATGAGTCTCGAGGATGTCGAAGCGTTCCTGATTCGCAAGGCGCTCGACCGTCACGGTCGCAACGTGACGGCGGCGGCTCACGCCCTCGGGCTCAGCCGCAGTGCGCTGTATCGGCGCCTCCAGCGCTACGGCCTGTCGTAGACGCCGATGCGCCACGAGTTGCGACTCACGCTCTGGGCAGCGCTGCTCGTGGTGCCCCCGCTGGCGATGGCGGCGTGGGCGCTCGTTTTCACGTCGCACGGCCCGATTCTGCGCGGCGCGATCCTGCTTGCGCTCGTCGTGTGGTGCACGTTTGCGTTCATGCGGCTCCGCGCTTCCATCCTCGTGCCCCTGCGCACGACAGCCGGCCTGCTGCAGGGCCTGCGCGAGGGCAACTACTCCGCTCGGGCGCGCGGCGAGGCGGGCGACGATGGCGTGGGGCAGGTGCTGGCGGAAGTGAACGCCCTGGCCGACTGGCTGCAGCGGCAACGATTGACCGAGGTGGAAGCGAGCGCGCTGCTCACGACGGTCATGGCCGAGCTCGACGCGGCGGTGCTCGCCTTCGACGGACGTCGGGTCCTCGCCCTGGCCAATCCGGCGGCGGCCCGCCTCTTCGGGACGTCGGTCGAGGCCCTCCTCGGGATGTCGGCGTCGGCACTCGGCTGCGAGGCGCTGCTCGACCCGCTGCCAGCGCGATTGGTCAGCATGGACTTTCCCAACGCGTCGGGCCGGTGGGAAGTGCGCCACTCGTCATTCCGTCAGGACGGTCTTGCCCATCACCTGGTGGTGCTCACCGACGTCAGCCGGACACTGCGCGAGGAGGAGCGCGTGGCCTGGCGTCGACTGATTCGCGTGCTCAGCCACGAGGTCAACAACTCGCTCACGCCGATCACCTCCATCGCCAACAGCCTGGCGCAGTTCGTCGATCGCGGGCCGGTCGACGACGTCGTGCGGGCGGACGTGCGGCGCGGTCTCGGCGTCATCGAGCAGCGCGCCGAGGGGCTGAACCGGTTCCTCCGGGGCTATGCCACGCTCGCGAAACTGCCGCCGCCGCGGCTCGGAGATGTCGCTGTCGGCGCGCTGGTGACGCGCGTCGTGGCACTGGAGGCCGCCGGCAGCGTCGCCGTCGACGCCGGACCGGCCTGTGTCATGCGGGCCGACGCCGACCAGATCGAACAGTTGCTGATCAATCTGCTGCGCAACGCGGTCGACGCCGTCCGCGAGACGCGCGGCCGCGTCAGTGTGACCTGGACGATCGAGGAGGACCCGGCGGCCGTCGAACTGCAGGTGGTCGACGAGGGCCATGGGGTGGCGGCCGGCGCCGACGTCTTCGTCCCGTTCTTCACCACCAGGCCCGGTGGCACCGGCATCGGGCTGGCGCTGTGTCGGCAGATCGCCGACGCGCACGGCGGCACCGTCGTGCTCGAGAACCGGCTCGACCGCCAGGGCTGCATCGCTCGTGTGCGGCTCCCCCGCGCGTGACGCGAGGTGTGTGTGCGCGGGATCGAGGCCAGCGTTGGCCCTGGCCTCATCCCGGCATTCGCATCGCCGCCTGGTCGCAAGACGCCCCTTGCGTCTCGCGCTTACAGGTAGGCCGCGCCGACCATGATCTTCCGCACGCGCATGTAGGGCGCGCCGTGCGAGATGTGGTTGATCTGCACCGGCTGCCCCTTGGCATCACCGGTGGTGCCGTGCATCTCCCACGACCCCTTGTTGGAGACCGCATCGAGATTGCCGTAGAAGTCCGTCGTGATGGCGTTGTAGGTGACGTCGGCCACCATGCGGACCTTCTTGCCGTTCTTGATTTCCCAGAACGCATCACCGCCGAACTGCCCGTTGTAGCGCTGCTGGTCGATCGAGTAGCTGCCGCGACCGTCGATGAGCAGGCCGTCCTTCGTGTCGGCGATGATCTCCTCGGCGCTCGGCGCCTTGTCGTCGCCCGGCTCGACGTGGACGTTCGGCATGCGGAGGAACGGGTAGTTGCGCCACGACGTGGCGAACGTGCAGCCGCGGCTCTCGGTCTCCCCCATGAAGTGCGCCGTCTCGCGGTTGGTCTGCAGTCCCACCAGGACGCCTTCACGCACGATCGGCCACGACTGCGTCTTGACGCCATCGTCGTCGTAGCCCACCGTGCACAGCGCGCCGGGCATGGTGCGGTCGGCGGTGACGTTGAAGAGCGGGCTGCCGTACTTCAGCTTGCCGACGTCGGCGAGCTTGATGAAGCTGGTGCCGGCGTAGTTGGCTTCGTAGCCCAGGATCCGATCGAGCTCGGTCGGGTGGCCGATGATCTCGTGAATCGTCAGCATCGAGTGCGACGGCGTCATCACGATGTCCTTGAGGCCGGCCGACACCGACGGCGCCATGGCGTGCTCGACGGCTTCGGCGGCGATGCGATCGGCGTTCTCCATCATGCCGCCGCCCGTCACCACCTCGTAGCCGCCGGTGCGTGCCTGCACCGTGTACGTCCGCGACTTCACCTTGCCGTTGGCGCGGGCGATGGCCGTGAAGCTCGGTGCCATCCGCCATGACTCCTGCTCGATGTAGGAGCCCTCGCTCGACGCGAAGTACTTCCACTCGTAGTCCTGCGCGATCGACGGCTGGGTGCGGATGATGCCCTTGGTCTTGCTCAGCTGCTCGTTGATGCCGAGCAGGAACGCGATCTTGTCGTCGAGCGACACCGTGAACGGATCGGTCTTGATCGGCGTCGCCCAGTACGTCTGGTAGGCGGGCGTCGGCGTCAGCTTGACGTCGAAGCGCTTGGCGATGGCGACCTCGACGGCCTGTCGCGTGATCGTCCGCACCTGCTCGTCCGTCACCGTCGGGCTGGAGGCAAAGCCCCACACGCCACTGTGGAGCACGCGGACGCCGAAGCCGGCGCTCTCGTTGCGCGCGCCGCCGCCGAAGCCACCTCCCCCGCCGCCCCCGCCACCGAAGCCGCCACCACCCACGATGCGGTCGCGGGCGGTGAGCGAGTCACTGATGTTGCGCGTGAATCTGACGTCGCAGTAGCTGGCGCCGAGCCGCTTCGCCTCGCCCAGGGCGATGTCCGAGAGTCCCTTGAACTTCGACTCCAGGACGCGACCCTTCGGCGACTGGGCGACGAGCGCGCCGACGAGGTCGCTGGAGGCGAGCGCCACGCTGGTGGCGCCGATGGTCTTGATGAAATGCCGACGATTCGTGCTCATGTGGGCCTCAGACCGCCGGGGACACGGACGTCATCGTGAAGTCTTCGATGCGCATCGGCGGAATCATCGCCGTGCCGGGCTGGTCGTAGGCTTCCCCCGTGTGCATCGGCTCGGGCGGCCCGAGCGCGCTGATGTTGTTCAGTCCGACGACCGGCGTCTCGTTCCAGCGGAAGTTCTGCACCGGCGCCGTGATCTCGCCGTTCTCGATGAGGAACAGGCCGTCGCGCGTCATGCCGGTGTAGAGGATCGACATCGCCTCCACCGGACGCATGTACCAGAAGAACGAGACCAGCAGGCCGCGCTTGGTGGTCTTGATCATCTCCTCCACCGAGGTCGTCCCACCGTCCATCACCAGGCTGAGTCCGGGCTGGGTCGCCGTCGGCGCCTTCCCGGTCTTCTGGGCCCAGTACCGGCTGTAGTACAGGTTCTTGACGACGCCCTTCTCGATCCAGGTGACGTCCTGGGCAGCGAGCCCGTCTTCGCCGATGGGGGTCTGACGCAGCGTCGGATGATTCATCACGCTCTTGATGGTGACGTTGTCGCCGAAGAGCTTCTGTCCAATCTTGGTCTGACCGCGTTCGGCGCCGCTCATGAAGCTGCGGCCTTCCTCGGCCGACCGGGCGTCCATGGAGCCGAGCAGCAGCGACAGGAAGCGCGCTGCCGGCCGCGACTCGAGAATCACCGTGTAGTCCCCCGGTTCGATCGCCCGGGGCTTCTGCGACTTCAGGGCCTTCTCGGCCGCGCGTTCGGTGATCGACGTCGGGTCGATCAGGTTGACGTCCTTGAGCCCGGTCTGTCCCGCCCAGCCCGACCCGGTGCCATCAGGCGTGCGACAGGTCAGGATGAAGCTCGCCTCGGCGTAGCGGAAGTACGAGAACAGCCCCTCGCTGTTGGCCGTCGCCGTGGTCCAGTGCAGCTTCGGGATGTAGCC
Source organism: Luteitalea sp. (assembly GCF_022842525.1). NCBI lineage: Bacteria > Pseudomonadati > Acidobacteriota > Vicinamibacteria > Vicinamibacterales > Vicinamibacteraceae > Luteitalea > Luteitalea sp. The sequence goes on along the minus strand of NZ_JALHPM010000071.1, from coordinate 5,596 downwards.
GGCGCCGACCACGCCCTTCTTCTCGCAGATGTCCAGGCTCTTCTTGACCATCGCGGCGCGCTCGGCGGGGCCGAAGTTCGCCGTGCGATCGATGACCGCATCCACCGGCAGGTAGTTCTGCGGCGGCTTCACGAGCGGCATCGTCTCCGGGTTGTCCGGCTTCCGCTTCGCGAGAATCTGCGCTTCGTCGATCGCCGTCTTCAGCGACGCGTCGTCGAACTGGTGGGTCACCGTGCTGGCGCTCTTCTGGCCGTAGTACACGGTGATGTTGACCTGCTGATCGTGTTCGATCAGGTTCGCCGTGATGCTGGAGTTGGCGTACCGCGTCGCCGACCGCTCTCCCCCCTGGAAATCGACCTCGACCGCGTCGGCCTTGGCCATGTTCAGGATCTTGTCGGTGATCGCCTTCACTTCTTCGCGCGAGTAACTCATCTCATCCTCATGCGCCCGACAGGTCCGGCGCCTACACTCGATGGAAAGGTCGCCGTCGACATGTCCCACGGTGACCATGCGCGCCGGACGAGTCCGGCGCCTACGAAAAGAGGACGCCTACGAGAAGGCAGCGCCGACCATCACCTTGCGAATCAGGCAGGGCGACGAGCCGTGCGACGGGTAGTTGGACTGCACCGGCTGCCCCTTGGCGTCGCCGTCCATGCCGTGATGTTCCCAGCTCTCCGGCGGCCCGACCGCATCGAGGTTCATCCAGAAGTCGGTCGTGATGGCGTTGTAGGTGAAGTCGGTCACCATGCGCGTCACCTTGCCGTTCTTGATCTCCCAGAACGCGTTGCCGCCGAACTGGCCGTTGTAGCGCTGCTGATCGATGCTGAAGCTGCCCGACCCGTCCACCAGCACGCCGTCCTTGACGTCGGCGATCATCTGGTCGAGCGTCGGTGACCCCGGCGTGCCGGCCTGCAGCTGGATGTTCGGCATGCGCAGGAACGGATAGTTGCGCCAGTGGTTGGCGAAGGTGCAACCACGGCTCTCCGTCTCGCCCATGTAGTGCGCCGTCTCGCGGTTGGTCTGCAGCCCCACCAGCATGCCGTCCTGGATGATCGGCCAGCGCTGCGACTTGACGCCGTCATCGTCGAAGCCGACGGTGCCGCAGGCGCCGACGTGCGTGCGATCCGCGTAGACGTTGAGCAGCGGGCTGCCGTACTTCAGCGTCTTGAGGTCGCTCAGCTTCACGAAGCTCGTGCCGGCATAGTTGGCCTCGTAGCCGACGATGCGATCGAGTTCGGTGGGGTGGGCGATGATCTCGTGGATGGTCAGCGCGAGGTGCGACGGCTTGAGGATGAGATCCTTCAGCCCCGCCGACACCGGCGCCGCCATGCTGTGCTCGACCGCTTCGGCGGCCACGCGTTCGGCATGGCCCTTGAGGTCGGCCTTGACGAGGAACTCGTAGCCGGCCGTGGACGCCCCCGGTGTGTAGATGCGCGTCTTGACCTGGCCCTTCGTCCGCGCCGTCGCCGACGTCCCGCACGAGCAGTAGTAGAGACTCTGCTCGATGAAGGAGCCCTCGGACGTCACGAGGAACTTCCAGTCGTGCGAGAAGCTGACCTGCGCGGTGGCGAACAGGACCTGCTTGTTCTTCTGGATCTCCGCGGTGGCCTCGGTCAGCAACGTCAGCTTCTCTTCGAGAGGCACCTCGAACGGGTCGCGCTCGTGTGGCGTCTCGTAGAACTCGTCGTAGGCCGGCACCGGCGCCAGCTTGACGTCGAAGCGCTTGGCCATCGCGCTCGCCTTGGCGATGTCGGTGGCCTGCTGCACCACCCGGCGGATTTCGTCGGCGGTGACGATGGGGCTGCTGGCGAAACCCCAGACGCCCGAGTGCACGACGCGGACGCCGAAACCGAACGTGTCCGAGATGCCGCCCCCCGGGGTGGCGCCGAACCCCCCGAAGCTGAAGCCGCCGGCACTGGTCAGCTGTCCGTTACGCACGTTGAGCGCCTGCGATCGCTTCCGGCCGAACCGGATGTCGGCGTAGCTGCAGCCGAGCCCCTTGGCCTGCTTCAGGGCATCAGTCCCCCAGCTGCGCCATGGGCCGCTGCGTCCCCGCGGCGACTGCGCGGACACGGGCGCCAGCCACAGGTCGGGCAGCGACCACGCCGCGCCGGCGGCGCCGGCCGCCTTCAGGAACTCTCGTCGGTTCTGGGCCATGTCGTTCGGTCTCGTCCTCACCGTGCTCCGCGCAGTCGCCGGAGCAGCCATTCCACGCCGAGCCCCATCGCCAGGAGCCCGGCCCACCACCAGGTGCGTGTCACGTACCAGCGGTCACTCGCCGAGGACTCCAGCGTGGCGCGCAGACGCGCCAGCGTGGAGTCACGCCCGTCGGTCGTCAGGGCGCCGTGGCGGGCCTGATGCCGCGCCACATCCTCCCATGACCCGACCAGTCGCGGCGCGCTCACGTCTACCACGACTCGATCCTGCGCCACCACCTGCCCGCCCGACCGCAGTGCGACCTGCACCGCCGCCGCGGCCGTGTCTTGCACGCGCACTGCGCCGCGCCAGCGGCCCGTCTCGACCTCCCACAGCGCCACCGGCCGCCCAGGGGTCCCGACCTCCGCGTCGATCACGGCCGAGGGGGCGGCGATCAGGTCCGGACGCACGACGGCCTCGATCTGGAGGCGGCGGTCTCGTCCGGTGCCCGCCACCCATGCCGTCGCGGCGACGGGCGGCGGCACGTCCACGCCGAGACGCTGGACCAGCGCCCGCCAACCGGCCGCGAAGGCACCCTCCGGTTCCGCTCGCCAGCGCCAGGCGTCGAGCGCGGTCACCAGCACCACGCGCCCGGCGCCCAACGCACGACCGAGGACGATCGGCGTGTTGGAGTCGAGATACGCCAGCGGCACCACGCCCGTTGACACCGGAGCGGACACCCACTCCCGCGTCCGCCAGACATGCCCGGCGACGCGGCCAGTCACGGGCATCGGGGCGGTACGGACGGCACCGACGCCGCCGGGCCAGAGGCGGCGCCAGGGCCCGCCGCCCGGCATCTCGTCCATCAGCAGCACCACGGCCCGCCCGCGATCGCGCACGGCACGTTCCAGTCGGGTGACGTCGGCCGAGGTCAACGCCTCGAGCCCGCCGACCATCAGGACCGCGGCATCCGCCTCCTCGTCGCGGGCGGGGGCGTCCATCGGGGTCGTCCGCACCGCCAGGCCCGGCGCCACGCGCACCTCGCTGCGCAGGCGGATGCCCGCCACGTCGGTCAGCGCCAGGCGCGCAAAGCGTGTCGCCCAGGTCGGTCTCGCCTCGAGGACCTCGACCACGACGTCCGCGGGCCGCACGTCGACGACCACATCGCCAGGCGGAGCCGGTCGGACAAGGGTGCGGCCCTCGTAGGTGGCGCGAACCCGGAGCGTCTGCTGCCCGGGTCGGGTCGCCAGCCACGGGATCGACACCAGCGTCGCCGATCGCGGGGCCGCGTCCGGTATCGGCATGTCTACGCGGGCCTGCACGAGGCCGGTGCCGGCATCGGCCACCTCGACGCGAACCTGTCCGGGGCCGGCGGGCACCCCGCCGACCGTGACCCGGAGGTCGGTGCGTGTGCCGGCCACGATACGGGCCGGCGCGCGTACCGCGGTCAGGGTCAGCGCCGGACTCGCCACCTGCCACGCCAGCATCGCCGGACGGGCTCGCAGCGCTTCCAGGACCGGCGCCGCATCGCCTGCGACCACCGCACCGACACCGGCGCGTGCCGGGACCGGCGCCGCGCGACGCCCGTCGATCACCTCTGCCCACGGGGCCGCGTCGGCCAGGCGCTGCAACTCGCGCCGCCGCTCGTCCTCGGCGAGATCCCCGACGAACCGGACATCGAGGATCGGTCGCCGCGGACGCGGACACCCCGGATCGAGCAGCGCGGCCACCACGCCGAGCACGGCGACCAGACGCAGCGCGGCGAGTGGCGTCGTCATCGGCCTGGCGGTCCCGCGGGGCCTTCGGCGGCGCTGCGCGGCAGCGGCATCCGCATCCATGTCGTGCTGCCCGGCAGGAGTCGCGCTCGCAGGGCTCGCGTCAGGCCCTCCGCGCCCTCGTCGGTCGCGGCCTGCTGCACCGCGGCGACCCATGCGGTGTCGGCGCGATCGAGCGCCACCAGTCCGGGCAGGACGGTCGCGACGTCCACGCCCGGCGCCTCGAGCCTGCGCAGCAGGTCGAGGGCGGCGACCCGCGTGGCGTCCGGCAGGGGGCGCACGCTCCACCGCGCCGAGGCGGCGCGCGTGCGATCGCCCTGCAGGCGGCGCGTCGCGTCCAGCTGCACGGCCACCGGCAGCGACCGCATGAAGTAGCGGGCCTTGCCGAACGCTGCCTGGATCGCGGCCAGCGCCCGATACTCGTAAGGCAGCGCTTCTCTGACGTCGGCCGCGGTCAGGCGCGTCTCGGCCTGCGACATCTGCCGCACCGCCTCGGTCAGATCGCCCTTGCCCTGGTTGGCCTGCCGCCCCTCCTCGACCTCGTGCGAGTGCGCCGCCTCCTCGAACTCGTCTTCGACGTCCCCGCCCAGCATGAAGACGAACTCCGCGCGGACGCGCCGCTGGGCGATGGCCAGCGCCTGCGCCTGCTGCATGAACTCCTCCGCGCGCATCCGGGGACGCTGCTCGAGCAGGCGTTCGGTGAGCTGGATGACCATCCGCTGGCTCAGCGCGAACCGGTCTTCGGGCTCGGGCAGGCTGAAGTCACCGGCCGCGAGGGCGCCCGGACGCGTGATCTCGATCAGGAAGCGTTCGGATTCCGCCGCGCCCTCGGGACCAGGCCGGGCATCGTGCGCCACGGCGTGGTAGACGATCGAATCTCCCGGGCCCAGGCCGAGGTGCGCCAGGTCGACCGTGTGCAGCCCCGACCATGCCGTGCCGGAGTCCCGGCGCGTCGCCACCGGCCACTCGCCGTCCTCGAACGTGAAGCTCTCGCCGCTGCCGGTGACCTTCGTGAACCGCAGGCGCACGTCCCGCAGCCCGAGGTCGTCCTGCGCCCGGACCTCGATGCGAACGCTCCCACTCGCGGCGTCACGCCGAAGGTCGGCGGCCGGAGCCATGATGCGGATCGTCGGCGCCGCGTCCGGCGTCACGACCACCGTGATGGTCGCGAGGACCTGCTGCTGCGCGTCCTGCACCAGCAGGACGTCGGATTGTTCCGCGATGAACTCCGCCACACGCGAGGGGCCGGTGCCGCGCAGGGCGAGCGTCCCGGGACCGAGACGCACGACGTTGCCGGTCACCCACCCCGTGAAGGTCACCTCGACGCGGGCGCCGGCAAGGGCGTCCACGCGCGCCGGTCGAGTCGCGCGCACCGGAGGGCGCTGGGCGTAGGCCGGGGGCGTGACCGTCGTCACCCACTGCACGGCGCCATCGGCCGCCGTCGACGGCGTCGCCTTCTCGAGCGACGCGCGTGTGGCAGGCGGTCCGGCGCTCGTCAGGGGCCTCAGCACGATGGCCATCGCCCCCAGCGCCAGCACCGCGAGGGCCACGCCCCAGTCGAGACGCGTGCCTGGTCGCGGCCAGGCCGCGCCGTCGAGCGCCCGTCGCGCATCGGCCGCGAGGCGCGCCGTGAACACGGGCGAGACGCGTGCCCGGGTTTCGTGCCACGCCACCAGCGCATTGCG
>NZ_JALHPM010000070.1:0-31297 GCF_022842525.1 Luteitalea sp. | reverse complement strand
AAGGACGCAAGTCACCAGGGCGTCGAGGGACAAGGGACAGGGCAACAGGGACAAGGGGCCGAGGCGCGGCGGGTCGCTGGTCCCTCGTCCCTCGAGTCCTTGTCCCTGGTCCCTTGCCGCCCTGGTGACTTCACACCTGCTCCCTCCTCCCTTGCTCCCGGCGCCCCCACCGTTGTCGAGGGGCGCGGACCTGTCCGCCATAGCCCCCACTGTTGTCGAGGGGCGAAGGCGGATAGACTGTGAGGTCGGACGATCCGACGTCCCGGAGGATTCAATGTCTGCATTCACATTCGGCACGCGCCTCGTGGCGGCTGCCACTCTCGCGATCGCATTCGTCGCGGCCGGGGTTCCCGTCGCCGCCCAAACCACTGGCCAGGTCAAGGGCAAGGTCGTCGACGGCAAGGGAGAGCCGGTCGACAAGGCCGTCGTGACCATCGAGTTCAAGGGCGGCACCAACATGGTGCGTGAGGTCAAGACCAACAAGCGTGGCGAGTTCATTCAGGTGGGCCTGCCTCCCGGTCCGTACTGGGTCACGGCCAAGGCCGACGCCGGCCAGGCCGCCGACCAGGTGCAGGTGGGGCTGGGCACCGCCCCGACGATGAACTTGACCCTCAAGCCCGCCACGAAGGGGATGTCCGCCGAAGAGACGGCCTTCCGCAAGGCGTTCGACGAGGGCGTCGAGGCCGCCGGCGCCAAGAACCACGACGCCGCGATCGCCAAGTTCGCCGAAGCCGTCAAGATGCAGGCCGATTGCTATGCCTGCTACATGAACATGGGCTCGGCTCACTACGAGAAGAAGGAACTCGACAAGGCCGAGGCCGCCTTCAAGAAGGCCGCCGAGCTCAAGCCAGAGGATTCCCGCCCGATCCAGGTGCTCGCCGACCTCTACAACGGCATGGGTCGCCGTGAGGAAGCGGCCGCGATGGCCACCAAGGCCGCCGCGATGGGCGCGGCCAGTGGCGGCGGATCCGCCCAGGACAACTACAACCAGGGCGTGATCCTCTGGAACGCCGGCAAGATCGCCGAAGCCAAGACGCAGTTCGAGGCCGCCGTGAAGGCCGACCCGAACTACGCCGACGCCAACTACTGGGTCGGCATGGCGAACCTCAACGGCGGCAACATGCCCGAGGCCACGAAGTACTTCGAGAACTACCTGAAGCTGGCGCCCGACGGGGCGATGGCGGCGCAGGCCAAGGGCATCCTCGACTCGATCAAGCCGAAGGAGTGAGTACGGACGCGCTGGACTCCGGGCTGCCCGGGCGGCTGGCCGCCATCCGGGCGCGCATCGCCAGCGCCGCGATCCGCAGCGGACGGTCTCCCGAGGCCGTCCGCCTCATTGCCGTCAGCAAGACCTTCGGGGCTGACGCCGTCCGCGCCGCGCACGCCGAAGGCCAGCTCGATTTCGGTGAGAACCGGGTGCAGGAGGCGCTGGCCAAGCAGGCCGAGACCGCCGACCTGCCCCTCCGCTGGCACCTCATCGGCCCCCTCCAATCCAACAAGGCCAACAAGGTGCCCGGCGCCTTCGCCGGCCTCCAGTCCGTCCATTCGCTCGACCTGCTCGCACGCCTGTCGAAGGCGGCAGTCTCGGCCGGCGTCGACCTGCCCGTGCTCATTCAGGTCGATCTGGCCCACGAGGCGACCAAGTCCGGCCTCGACGAGGCCGAGCTGCGCCACGTGCTGGCGAGCGCCCGCGACCTCCCCGGTGTGCGCGTCGAGGGCCTCATGCTCCTGCCGCCGTACGCCGAGGACCCCGAACAGGTCCGGCCCTGGTTCCGGCGCCTCCGGGACCTGCGCGACACCCTGCTCGCCGAGGGCGTCCCGCCTGACCAACTCCGCGAACTCTCCATGGGCATGTCGCACGACTTCGAGGTCGCCATCGAAGAAGGCGCCACCATCGTCCGTGTCGGCTCGGCGTTGTTTGGTACGCGCCTCTGAGCAATTGAGGCGCGCTTCGCTGACATTCAGCATGCAGAATGCAGCGCGGGGCGAACACCGTCACGGCTCCCCGGAAGCCGGTCCTGTCGATAGGCGGGTTGCGCGAACCACTCAGTCACGACGCCCTGCCGACCGATCCGAGCGGTGATGCGGAGCGTGGCGATGCCCGGGTCGCACTTCATTGCCGAATGCTGAATGTCGGCAAGACGAGCCTCAATTCCAGTGCAAACCCGTCACTGGCGGTCGGTTTCTCGTCATCGGGCTGGCCGCGCGACGCACCGGGACCTACAGTTTCTCGGCGGAAATGCTGATACTTCTGCCGTGGTACGGTATGTGCTTGTCCGGACCCGTATTGACATGCAGGAGTCCAGGCCCATGAAAGTCACCCCTCTCGATCTGCGCCAGACCCACCTCTCGACGTCCCTGCGGGGCTTCGACCGGGACGAGGTGCGCACGCTGCTCACCGACGCGGCCGACGACTACGAGGCCGCCCTGCGCGAGGTCGACCGGCTTCGACAGGAACTCCAGACGGCCGAGACCCAACTCGGCGAGCATCGGGACCGCGAGGTCAACCTCCGGAACACCCTGCTCACCGCACAGAAGGTCGCCGACCAGATTCGCGAGAACGCCGGCAAGGAAGCCGACGTGCTGCTCCGCGATGCCGAGACGCGTTCGACCGCGATGCTCAAGGACGCCGAGCTGCGCTCGACGACGATGACGAGCGAGGCGGAGGCGAAGGCCCTGGCGCTGGTGAATACCGCGGAGGTGCGGACGCTCGCCCTCACCACCGACGCCGACAGCCGCGCCGCGGCCACCACGTGGGAGGCCGACAGCCGCGCCGGGGCGACCCTTCGCGACGCCGACGCCCGCGCCGAGGCCACGCTGCGCGAGGCCACGTCGAAGTCGCAGGCGATGGTGGCCGATGCGGAGAACCGGGCCCAGGCGCTCGTGACCGAGGCCCAGTCGCGCGCCGATGCGACGTTCAGGGACGCGCAGGCACGGTCCGACGCCATGCTGAAGGACGCGCAGGCGCGCGTGGACGTGCTGATGCAGATGGCCAATGCCCGGCTCGACGAACTCGAGCACGCCGTCAGCGAGATGCGCCTGCGCAAGCGCGACGTCGAGGGTACCCTCGAGCAGTCGATCGCCTCGCTCACCTATGCGCTCGAGTTCGTGCGCACGCAGGACGCGCGCGACGACAAGGTGCGCATGCTGCGGCCGCGTCAGAACGAGCAGGCCGGTGAGACGCACTTCACGCAGGGTGGAGAGGCCGCCAGGCTCGGCTGAGCCGCGCCGCCACGCCCATGGTCCGCAACGTCGTCCGTCTCCTCGTGCTGGGCCTGATCGTCCACGCCGGCGTGCGAATCACGCCGGTGTTCTGGCACTACGTGCAGTTCAAGGACGCCGTGTCCGAGGTGGCCACGTACTCGGAGCGCAAGACGACGGAGGAGATTCGCGACCGCATCGTGTTGCTGGCGGTGGAACACGACGTCCCGATCGGCGCCGCCGATATCGCGGTGACGCGCCAGGGCGGCACCGTGTTCGTCTCGACGGCGTGGACGGCGCAGCTCGAATACGTGCCGACGCGCTTCTACCCGTACGATTTCGTGGTGGACGTGGAAGGCCGCGAGCAGCGCTTCACGGGCCTGGCGCCGCGGTAGCGCGCTAGCGGATCTGCTGGCCCAGGCGGCCCCAGCGGGTCTTCGTGACGAAGCCGGTGAGCCCCGAGAAGAGCTGCTCGAGGCCTGGCCGCTCGTAGTCGGCGGCATCGCTCTCGAACGACCAGTAGACCACCGCGGCGCGGCCCTTGACGTAGGCCTGCGGCAGGAACCCCCAGTACCGGCTGTCCTGCGAGTTGTCGCGGTTGTCCCCCATCACGAACAGCTGTCCCTCGGGCACCGTGACCGGACCATAGGTCTCGCGCTTGTCGAAGGCCGTCATCTCGTCGTCGGGCCGCGGCGGCAGCAGGTAGTGCACGTACGGCTCGTCGAGGGCGGTGCCGTCGATGTAGACCTTCTTGTGCCGCAGTTCGAGGGTCTCGCCGGGCAGGCCGATCACCCGCTTGATGAAGTCGCGCTCGGGATCCTCCGGCGACTTGAACACCACCACGTCGCCACGGCGGAAGCTGCGGATCGGCAGCAGGGCCTTCTCGAAGCCCGCCGGCGCGAACAGGAACTTGTTCACGACCAGGTGATCGCCGATGAGGAGGTTGTTCTCCATCGAGCCGGTCGGGATCTTGAACGCCTGGAAGCACCAGGTGCGCACGAACAGCGCCAGGATCACCGCGATGACGATCGACTCGAAGTACTCGCGAGCCGTCGACTTGGGCGGAGCGCCCGCCGGCGTGGGGGTCGTCGTCATGCCTCGGTACCCACCTTCAGGACCGCCAGGAAGGCCTCCTGCGGGATCTCGACGCGACCGACGCGCTTCATCCGCTTCTTGCCTTCCTTCTGCTTCTCGAGCAGCTTGCGCTTGCGGGAGATGTCGCCGCCGTAGCACTTGGCGAGCACGTTCTTGCGGATCGCCTTGACCGACTCGCGGGCGATGATGCGCCCGCCGATGGCGGCCTGGATCGCGACCTCGAACATCTGCCGGGGAATCAGCTCGCGCATCTTCGCCGCGAGCAGGCGGCCGCGCGCGTACGCCGTGTCGCGGTGGACGATGATCGAGAGGGCGTCCACCGGCTCGCCGTTGACCAGGATGTCGAGCTTGACGAGCGGCGAATCCCAGTAGCCGGTGACGTGGTAGTCCAGCGAGGCGTAGCCGCGCGACACCGTCTTGAGGCGATCGTAGAAGTCGAGCACGACCTCGTTGAACGGCAACTCGTAGGTGATGACGACGCGGCCCGACGTCATGTACTCGATGTTCTTCTGCTGGCCGCGCTTCTCCTGACACAGCTGCAGGATGCCGCCGACGTACTCGGACGGCGTCAGGATCGTCGCGGTGATGATCGGCTCCTCGAGACGCGCGATGCGGCCGGCATCGGGCAGCTTCGAGGGGTTGTCCACCGCATGCGTCTCGCCATCGGTCGTCGTCACCTGGTACAGCACGCCGGGGGCGGTGGTGACGAGGTCGACGTCGAACTCCCGCTCGAGGCGCTCCTGCACGATCTCCATGTGCAGCAGGCCGAGGAAGCCGCAGCGGAACCCGAAGCCGAGCGCGGCCGACGTCTCGGGTTCGAAGGCGAAGGCGGCGTCGTTCAGCTTCAGCTTCTCGAGCGCATCGCGGAGTTCCGGGTACTGATGGCCCTCGACCGGGTAGAGCCCGGCGAACACCATCGGCTTCATCTCCTGGAAACCGGGGAACGGCTCCGCGGTCGGACGAGCGGCCTCGGTGATCGTGTCGCCGATCTGGGCGTCGCCGAGCCGCTTGATGTTGGCGATGACGAAACCGACCTCGCCGACGCCGAGACTCTCCACCGGGATCGGCTTGGGCGAAAAGATGCCGACCTGGTCGATGTCGTACGACTGGCCGTTGATCATCATCGTCACCTTCATGCCGGCGCGAATGGTGCCGTCGATGACGCGGATCTGGACGATGACGCCACGGTAGGGGTCGTACCAGGAGTCGTAGATGAGGGCCTTGAGCGGGGCGTCGGCCGAGCCGGCCGGCGGCGGCACGCGCTCGACGACCGCCTCGAGGATCTCGCGGACGCCGATGCCTTCCTTCGCGCTGGCGAGGATGGCACCTTCGGCGTCGAGCCCGATGATCTCCTCGATCTGCCGCTTGGCCTCCTCGGGCATCGCGCCGGGGAGGTCGATCTTGTTGATGACCGGGATGATCTCGAGGCTGTTGTTGGCCGCCAGGTAGGCGTTGGCGAGCGTCTGCGCCTGGACGCCCTGCGACGCGTCCACCAGCAGCAGCGCGCCTTCGCAGGCCGACAGCGACCGCGTGACCTCGTAGGAGAAGTCGACGTGGCCCGGCGTGTCGATCAGGTTCAGGACGTATTTCTGGCCGTCGAGCGCCGTGTAGTCGAGCCGGACCGAATGCGCCTTGATGGTGATGCCGCGCTCGCGCTCGAGGTCCATCGAGTCGAGCACCTGCGCTTCCATCTCGCGGGCCTGCAACGCCCCCGTGAGTTCGAGGAAGCGGTCGGCCAACGTCGACTTGCCGTGGTCGATGTGCGCGATGATGGAGAAGTTACGAACCTGGCGCGGATCCATGAAAGCCCTTCATTGTACCGTGCCGCACCGCGCTCGCTGAAGCCTGGCTCGCCTGACCGGCCCGGGGCAGACGGCTTCGCTGCCGGCCTTGGGCCTTCGCGCCCGCGCTTCGGTCGGGACAGGTGGGCCTTCGGAAACCACCGCCTGGCAGCGGGGTCCCGGGCTGCAACGCCCGATCGCTACTGTCCTTCCCGACGTGTCTTCCGAGGCGCGTAACGCGACGTGGACGGTCCAAGGCCCAGGACCGAATGACGAAGGCCGGCTGAGCCGCCGGACTCGTCCGGCGGCCTCTAGCGCTGGTCGCGCGGCACGAAGCGCTGCGGGTACGTCGGGCCGGTGTAGTCGGCGCGCGGGCGGATCAGGCGGTTGTTGGACAGCTGCTCGAGCACGTGCGCGGTCCAGCCCGAGACACGGCTGACGGCGAAGATCGGCGTGTAGAGATCGATGGGAATGCCCATCGTGTAGTACGTCGAGGCCGAGTAGAAGTCGACGTTCGGGAACAGCTTCTTCTCCGACTGCACGACCTGCTCGATGCGCTGCGAAATCTGGAACCAGCGCGGGTGACCGGCGCGCTCGCCGAGTTCCTTCGACATCCGACGCAGGTGCGTGGCGCGCGGATCCTCGGTGTTGTACACGCGGTGCCCGAAGCCCGAGATCTTCTCCTTGCGGGCCAGCTTGCCGCGCACGAAGGCCTCGGCGCGCTCGTCGGTGGCGTCCTCACCGAGGTCGAGCAGCATCTTCATGACCTCGGCGTTGGCGCCGCCGTGCAACGGCCCCTTGAGGGTGCCGATGCCCGCCACGATGGCCGAGTGGACGTCGCTGAGCGTCGCCGCACACACGCGCGCGGCGAACGTGGAGGCGTTCAGCTCGTGGTCGGCGTGCAGGATCAGGCCGATGTCGAAGGCGCGCACCGACGTCGGGTCCGGACGCTCGCCCTTGAGCATGTAGAGGAAGTTGGCTGCCTGGCTCAGCGCCGGGTCAGGAGCGATCAGGCCACCACCCTGCACCATCCGGCCGTAGCTGGCCACCAGAGTGCCCATCTGCGCGGTCAGCCGCACGGCCTTGCGGTAGTTGGCCGCCGGGCTGTGGTCGTCGGCATCCGGGTCGTAGTGCGACAACGCCGAGGTCAGCGTGCGCAGCACGTCCATGCCGTTGCCCTGTGGGAGCGACCGCATCAGCCGCACCACACCGTCGGGCAGCGCCCGCCCGGCCGCCAGCTGCGACTGCAGGTCGCCGAGCTCGGCCCGGTTGGGCAGGCGGCGGTGCCACAGCAGGAAGCAAACCTCCTCGAACGTGGCCGACTGGGCCAGGTCGTGGATGTCGTACCCGCAATACGAGAGGACGCCACGGTCGCCATCGATGAAGCAGATGGCAGACGATGTCGCGACGACGTCTTCGAGGCCGCCCTTGGCCGCTGTGCTCATAGACGGGAAAGCATATCAAGGGACCAGGGACACGTACGCAAGTCACAAGGGAGGCAAGGGACAAGGGAACAGGGCGGCGAGGGACAAGGGAGGAGAAGGGCAGGACCGCGCGCGTGGCGACGGCTGCCCCCAACGACGAAGGGAGCGGCCCGGGTATCCCCCGGCACCGCTCCCTCGATCCTTCTGGTCCCTCGTCCCTTGGTCTGCGTCGGCCCTTGTCCCTCGTCCCTTGCGCTATTCCCCGGCGATCTGCGTGCTCAGCTCGGCCTGTTCGCCGCCGAACTGCTGGAACAGCGACGTCAGCCCCGGATACAGGAAGCCGACCTGGAACAGCACGAGGAACGGCAGCGTCCCGTAGATGCCGTTGGCGAGGGCGTAGAAGACCGTGCCGGTGAAGTAGAGCCCGAGGGCGACCTCGGCAAGCGGCTGCCACAGCATCAGCTGGTGGTACTTCTTGCCGACCCAGTCGTCGCCGGTGCGCTCGACGCCGTGCTTGGGCGTGCGGACGAACTCGCTCTGCTTGCCGAAGATCGCCTCGAGCACGGCGCGGGTGTTGTTGATCGAGAGCCCGATGCCCACGGCCATCAGCAGCGGCAGGTACTTCAGCCGGCTCTTCCAGTCGTTCGGGTAGGCCTGCATCTGCGAGAAGGCGTAGAAGTTGACCACCGAGAACGTCGCCGCGAAGAACAGCGGGATGTCGATCAGCAGCATCTCCGACCAGCCCATGTTGTACCGCACGTACATCGACGGGAACATGAGCACGCAGAGCACCACCATCAACAGGTAGTTGAAGTTGGCGGTGAGGTGGAAGAACGCCTCGGCCTTGACGCGGAACGGCAAGTCGGCGCTGAGAATCTGCGGCAGCAGTTTGAGCGCGGTCTGCACCGAGCCCTTGGCCCAGCGGAACTGCTGCGACTTGAAGCTGTTCATCTCCACCGGCAGCTCGGCCGGGGCGATGACGTCCTCCATGAACACGAAGCGCCAGCCCTTGAGCTGGGCGCGGTAGCTCAGATCCAGATCTTCGGTGAGCGTGTCGTGCTGCCAGCCGCCGGCCGATTCGATGGCGTCACGCCGCCAGACACCGGCCGTGCCGTTGAAGTTGAAGAAGCAGCCGGCGCGATTGCGGCTGCCGTGCTCGAGGACGAAGTGCCCGTCGAGCATGATCGACTGGATCTTGGTCAGCGTCGAGTAATCGGCGTTGATGTGGCCCCAGCGCGCCTGGACCATCCCGACCTGCGCATCGCCGAACTGCGGCAGCGCACGACGGAGGAAGTCGGCCGGCGGGACGAAATCGGCGTCGAAAATGGCGACGTAGCGGCCCTCGGCCACCTTCATGCCCTGCTCGAGCGCTCCGGCCTTGAAGCCGGTGCGGTCGGTGCGGTGCAGATGGGTGATGTTGAAGCCCTGGTTCTGCCAGCGACGCACGGCGAGGGCGGCGACGTCCACCGTCTCGTCCGTGGAGTCGTCCAGCACCTGGATCTCCATCAGCTCGCGCGGGTAGTCCATGCGGCAGACCGCGTCGATCAGGCGGTCCACCACGTACATCTCGTTGAAGATGGGGAGCTGAATCGTCACGACCGGCAGCGGGTCGAGTTGCGGCCGCGGCCCCGGCACGTGATCGGCGTAGCGCTTGTACCAGTACACCATCACGTACCGGTGCCAGCCGTAGAACGCCAGGATGCTCAGGACGAAGAAGTACGCCGCAAGAATCGCAAGTTCCGAGAGGGTCATAGACGGAGCCAGTCTCTGCAATTCGTGTCCAGACACACGAATTCCACAGCGTACCGCACGAACGGATGGGTGGTCAAACCAATGGCCGGGCTGGAGGGTGCCCTGATGCCACGGATCGTGATAGCCTAGGAGGTTCGTCCGCGCTGGATTCTCCAGCTCCGTCGCCGCCACCACCCATGCACGTCACCACACTCCGCGCGCTCGAGTTCGACCAGATCGCGGCCGTGGTGCGTTCATATGCGGTCACCCCCCTGGGGGCGCAGCGCCTCGCCGGCCTCGTGCCCTCGACCGAGCCCGTGCGGGTGGCCGAGAGTCTCGACCTCACGGGGGAAGCGCTCCTGCTGCTGCAGGATCACCAGTCCTGGCCGCTCCGTGGCGGCGAGGCGGTCGCCGGGGCGCTCGACGGTCTCGCACTCGTCGGTCGCCCGCTCGAGCCGCTGCGGTTGCTGGCCCTGGCCGACTTCTTCGATTCGGTGGACCGCACCGCGGCCCTGGTCGAGCGGGCCGCGACCCGCCTGCCGGCGCTGGCCGCCGTGGCCCGGCGCACCTCCCGGTTCACCACCGAGAACGCCCGCGTCCGCAAGGCCATCAGTCAGCACGGCGACGTCGTCGACGATGCGAGCCCGGCCCTGGCAGGGGTGCGCGACAAGCTGCGGCGACAGCGGCAACGCCTGCGCGGCACCCTCGAGTCGTACCTGCGCGGTCGCGACACGGCGAAGTACCTGCAGGAGCAGGTCGTCACCGAGCGCAACGGCCGCTACGTCCTGGTCGTCCGCGCCGAGCACCGCGGGGCGATTCCCGGGTTGATCCACGGGGCGTCCGCCAGCGGCGCCAGCCTCTACCTCGAGCCGCTCAGCACCGTCGACGTCAACAACGACATCGTCGCCCTCGAGGAGCAGGAGGCCGAGGAGGTCCGGCGGATCCTGCTGGCGCTGACCGACGGCTATCGGGCCCGCACGGAAGACCTGCAGGCCACGCTCGAGGCGGCCACCGAGCTGGATGTGATCCAGGCCAAGGCGCGGTGTTCGATGTCGTTCAACGGCGTGCGTCCGGCGCTGTCGCACGATGGCCGGCTGGAGTTGCGGCACGCCAGGCACCCGTTGTTGATTCCCGCCGTGGCGCGTCGGCTGCCCTCCTTCGCGGAATCGCCTTCCGCTACGGAGGGCAAGCCCGAGCCCGGGGAGCGTGTGGCCCGGACCACCGAGCCGGTGGCCAGCGACCTGCTGGTGGTGCCGCCCGCGCGCGCGCTCGTCATCACGGGGCCGAACACGGGCGGCAAGACGGTCGCGCTCAAGACCGCGGGGCTGCTGGTGCTGATGGCCCAGGCGGGATTGTTCGTGCCGGCCGAGGCGGGGTCGCGGCTGCCCGTGTTCCGCAGTGTGTTTGCCGACATCGGCGACGAGCAGTCGATTGCCGCCAACCTGAGCACCTTCTCGTGGCACATGACCAGCATCGTGTCCATGGACAAGGCGCTGAAACTGCCGGCGCTGGTGCTGCTGGACGAAGTGGGCAACGGCACCGACCCGGTCGAGGGCGGCGCACTCGGCGTAGCGATCATCGATCACTTCCGCCAGCGCGGCGCAGTGGTCGTGGCCACGACGCACTACGAGACGATCAAGTCGTACGCCACCAGCACGGCGGGTGTCACCTGCGCGGCCTTCGGGTTCGTGCCCGAGACCTTCGCGCCGACCTACCGGCTGATCTACGGATCGCCCGGAGGCAGCCTGGCGTTCGAGATCGCGGCACGCCTCGGGCTCCCCCGCCCGGTGCTCGAGGCGGCCCACGCCTGGCGGAGCACCAACGAGGCGCGGCTGTCCGATCAGATGGCGAAGCTCGATCGCGAGCTGCAGTCGCTGGACCACGAGCGACGGCTGACCGCGCAGGCGCGGCTGCAGGCCGAGACGGCCGAGCGACAGCTGCGTGGCCGGGAGGAGGCGCTGCGCGAGCGCGAGGCCCAGTTCACGCGCAAGCTCGAGCAGCGGCTGAACGAGCAGTTGCGCGAGGCGCGGACCGAGGTGGACAAGGTCGTCGCCGACCTGCGCCAGCAGGCCGCCGCGCTCGAGAAGCAGCAGCAGAAGCGGATTGCGGCGATTCCGACGGGGGTCACTGGCGACCTGCGCGTCTCGGCGCGTACCGCGCTCGAGGCCATCGCCGACCGCGTCCGGGACGGCGGAGCCGTGGCCCCGGCCGCGCCCGTGATGCCGCCACCGCCGGAGGCCGCCGGACCGCTGACCGAAGGCGATCGGGTCGAGGTCGGCGTGCTCCGCCTGCAGGGGGTGATTCGCGCCCTGGCGGGCAAGGACGCCGACGTCGACGTCAACGGCAAGCGCATGCGGGTGAAAATGTCGGAGTTGCGCAAGGTCGGCGGCGCGACGATGGCGGCGGCGCCGACGGTCAACGTGCGGTTGGCCTTGCGCGGCGAGACGGCGGGCACCGGCACGGACCTCAACGTCGTCGGCTGCACCGTGGACGAGGCCATCGACCGGACCGACAAGTTCCTGGACGAGGCCGCCATGCAGGAACGGCGCACGATCCGGGTGATTCACGGGCACGGGACGGGGCGGCTGCGCAAGGCGCTGAGCGGGTATCTCAACACCCACCCACTGGTGCTGCGGGCGGCGCCGGCGCCCAACGACCTGGGCGGAAGCGCGGTCACGCTGGTCGAGTTGAGGGAGTAGGGCTTCGTGCGCTACCCGCGGGAGCTCATCGACCAGATCCGGCACGCGGCGGATATCGTCCAGGTCGTGCAGGAGTACGTGCCGCTGCGGAAGGCCGGCACGACGTACAAGGGGTTGTGCCCCTTTCATGGCGAGCGGACGCCGTCGTTCACGGTCAACCGCGACAAGGGGTTCTTCCACTGCTTCGGGTGCGGGCAGGGGGGCGATGTCTTCAAGTTCGTGGAGCTGCAGGAAGGTGTCGGGTTCCACGATGCGGTGAAGCGGGTGGCGGCACGGTTCGGCATCACGCTGCCGGAAGCGCCGACCTCCCCCGAGGCGCACGCGGAGGATGTGGAGCGGGAAGCGCTCCTGAAGGCGCACGAGCTGGCGCGGACGTTCTATGCCCAGCAGCTCGCGGGGCCGTCTGGCGCGGCGGCACGGGACCTGCTGCAGCGGCGGGATGTCCGCCCGGAGGCGGTCGAGACGTTTGGGATCGGGTATGCGCCGCAGTCACGAGACCTGCTCGTTCGGCATCTGAAGCAGCAGGGGTTCTCTCCGGGGCAGCTGGTGCGAGGCGGTCTGGCCGTCCAGCGCGACGACGGGAGCGTGGTGGACCGGTTCCGGCAGCGCCTGTTGTTCCCGATCCACCGGGAGGGCGGGTCGGTCGTGGCGTTCGGTGGGCGGGCGATGGCGGATGATCAGGTGCCGAAGTACCTGAACTCGCCCGAGACGCCGCTGTACACGAAGGGGAAGGTGCTGTACGGGCTGCACCTGAGCAAACACGCCATCAGGAAGGCCGGCAGCGTCGTAATGATGGAGGGGTACTTCGACGTCCTCCAGGCGTGGCAGGGCGGGGTCACCAACACGGTGGCCTCCAGCGGGACGGCGCTGACGCCGGCCCAGGCCCAGATGCTGCGGCGGTTCGCGGCGAAGGTGGTGCTGAGTTTCGACGCCGACGGGGCGGGCCAGAATGCGGCGGCCAAGTCGGGGGATCTGCTGGTGGCGGAGGGCTTTCAGGTCAGCGTGGCCCTGCTGCCCGAGGGCGAAGATCCCGATACCTTCGTGCGGCGGTATGGCGGGGACGCCTACCGCGAGAAGGTGGATCAGGCGCGGTCGTACCTGGATTTCGTGCTGGACCGCGCCGCCGCCCGGCACAACGTGAAGGACCCGACCGGCCGCGTCGCGTTCCTGAACGAGATGCTGGTGGTGGCGGCCCGAATCCCGGAGGCGCTGGCCCGGGACCAGTTTGCGGATCGGCTCGCGCATCGCGCGCAGGTGGGCGAGGAGACGATCCGGCAGGAGATTCGCAAGGCGGCCGTGACGCGGCAGGAGACGCTGCCCGACACGGCACGCCGTGCGTCGATGCCCGGCGTGAGCCGGGCGGAACGCGAGCTCATCGTCGGCGTGATGACCACGCCGCGCGAGGCGATGCTCGCCATGGATGCGCTCGAGGAAGCCGATCTCGAGCAGTTGCGCACCGGCCGCCTGCTGCGGATGGTGCTCACCACGGACGTGCAGGACCCGGACCAGATGCCTGGCCTGGTCCTGGCGGGTCTTACAGAAGAGGAGCGCCGGTGGGTCACCGGATTGACGATGAGCGCGGGCGTCGTGGCGACGCCCGAGTCGTGCGTACGGGCGATTCGAACGCTGCGGCTGGAGCGGGAGCAGCAACACGTGCAGCGGGAAATCGACCAGCTGCAGGAAGCCGGCGGCGCGGCGAACACGGAGCGAATACTGGCGCTATGGTTGCAAAAAAAGGCACTGCTGGAACGGATCGAGGCGTTGAAGTGAGCACCGAGGACAAACCGACCCCGGCCCCCCGGGTTCGCGGCCAGGCCGACGTGTCCATCGAGGACAAGTACGACGAAGTGCGTCACCTGATCGCGATCGGCAAGGAGAAGGGCTATCTCCTGTACGACGAGGTCAGCGAGGTGCTTCCGGCCGACATCACCTCGTCGGCCGAGGAACTCGAGGACCTGTTCAGCACCTTCGGCAACGCCGGCATCGAGGTCGTCGAGTCGGAGCAGAAGTACCGCGAGGACAAGATGCTCGACCGCCCGGACACGGGCGAGGAACCCGAGCTCGACCTCACGCCCGGTGCGCTCGACAAGACCAACGACCCGGTGCGGATGTACCTGCGGGAGATGGGCACCGTCCCGCTGCTGACGCGCGAGGGCGAGGTCGAGATCGCCAAGCGCATCGAGCGCGGCAAGCTGGCGGTGATCAAGTCGATCTCGCGCACGCCGACGGTGGCCAAGAAGATCCTCGAGATGGGCGAGCAGCTGAAGGAAGGCAAGCGCACCATCCGCGAGATCGCCATCTTCACCGACGAGGAGGTCACCGAAGACCGTCTCGAGGAGCGCGCCCGCGAAGTCCTGAAGCAGATCGAGGCCGTCAAGAAGGCCATCGTCGCCTTCAAGACCGCCGAGGCGAAGTTCGCCACGATCAAGAAGGGCAAGACCAAGGCCGAACTCGGCAAGTGGCGCAAGGCGCGCTGGTCGATGCTGCGCAAGCGCGTGGCCATCTCCAAGTGCATCCGGCGCATCGAGTTCACCGAGGCGGTCAAGCGGCGCCTGATCGAGGAGATCAAGGAGCAGGTCGAGGCGGTCCAGAAACTGCAGCGCGAGGCCGACCACATCGAGCGCCAGGTCAACCCGACGGCCAAGGGGCGCAAGCCGAAGCTGAAGGAGGAGGAGAAGAAGGTCCTCCTCAAGAAGCAGAAGGACCTGCGCGCCGTCGTGCAGCAGATGTCGGTGGACCTCGAGGAGACGCCGGAGCGCCTGCGTCACACGCTCGAGACGATCTACCGCGGCGAGATGCAGGCCGAGCAGGCCAAGAAGGAACTCGTCGAGGCCAACCTGCGCCTCGTGGTGTCGATTGCCAAGAAGTACACCAATCGCGGCCTGCAGTTCCTCGACCTGATTCAGGAAGGCAACATCGGCCTGATGAAGGCCGTTGACAAGTTCGAGTATCGCCGCGGCTACAAGTTCAGCACCTACGCGACGTGGTGGATCCGTCAGGCCATCACCCGCGCCATCGCCGATCAGGCCCGCACCATCCGCATCCCGGTGCACATGATCGAGACGATCAACAAGCTGATTCGCACGTCGCGCGCGCTGGTGCAGGAACTCGGTCGCGAGCCGACCTCGGAAGAGATCGCGCAGCGGATGGACATCCCGGTCGCCAAGGTCCGCAAGGTCCTCAAGATCGCCCAGGAGCCCATCTCGCTCGAGACCCCGATCGGCGAGGAGGAGGATTCCCACCTCGGCGACTTCATCGAGGATCGCAACATCGTGTCGCCGGCCGAGGCCGTCATCAACCTGAACCTCAAGGAACAGACCGATGACGTGCTGAAGACGCTGACGCCGCGCGAAGAGCGGGTCATCAAGATGCGCTTCGGCGTCGGCGACGGCAGCGAGCACACGCTCGAGGAGGTCGGCCAGAACTTTGCCGTCACTCGCGAGCGCATCCGGCAGATCGAGGCCAAGGCGCTGCGCAAGCTGCGTCACCCGTCGCGCAGCCGCAAGCTCAAGGCGTTCCTGGAAGGGCGCTCGTAAGAAAGCCGGGATGCTGAATGCCGAATGCCGGAAGGTAGAAGGTAGAAGGTAGAAGGTAGAAGGTAGAAAGTGGGTAGGGCCCGTTCGCCAAACGGGCCGTCAGAGGGCGCCTTTCGAGGCGCCCTCTCTCGTGCTCGCCCGTGTCGCCCTGGTCGGTGTCGGAATCGGGATGCGGTGTCGAGCCCCGCGACGTCCGGCGGTGTCCTGCGCACACAGGGCGCTTGCCGCCGCAGGGTCGCTCCACCCACAATGCTCGGGCTCGCCCTGCCATGGATCCCGTCCTGCTCTTCTTCCTGCTCGGTCTCGTCGCTGGCCTCCTGCGGTCCGAACTCCGGTTGCCCGCGGCCGCCTACGACATGGTCAGCATGCTCCTGCTGCTGTCGATCGGGCTGAAGGGCGGTGTCGAGCTGTCGCACCAGCCGGTGGCACTGCTGGCGGGCCAGGCCAGCGCGGTGATCGCGATGGCCTCGCTGCTGCCGATCGTCGGATTCGCGGCGCTGCGCGGCATCGGCGGCCTCCCGCGGGCCGACGCCGCCTCGATTGCCGCCCACTACGGGTCGGTGAGCGTGGGCACCTATGCCGTGGCGGTGGCGTACTTCGCCAGCCGCCAGATCCCCTTCGAGTCGCACATGTCCTTCCTGCTGGCCATCATGGAAGTGCCAGCCATCGTCATCGGCATACTACTGGCGCGCGGTCTCGCCCGCGCGCCCGGTCTGGCGACGCTGGCCCGCGAGGTGCTGCTGGGCAAGGGCATCGTGCTGCTGGCCGGCGGCCTGGTGATCGGGTGGGCCAGCGGGCCCGAAGCCCTCGCGCCAGTGACGCCGCTGTTCTTCGACCTGTTCAAGGGCTTCCTCGCGCTGTTCCTGCTCGAGATGGGGCTGGTCACGTCGGTTCAGATCGGCGCACTGCGGCAGCACGGGGCCTTCCTGCTGGTGTTCAGCATCGGCATGCCGCTGTTCTCGTCGCTCGTGGGCACGGCTGTCGGCATCGCGCTCGGCCTGTCGGTGGGAGGCACGGCGATGCTGGCCACGCTGGCGGCCAGCGCGTCCTACATCGCTGTCCCCGCGGCGATGCGCGTCGCGGTGCCGGAGGCCAACCCGACCCTGTCCCTGGCTGCCTCGTTGGGCGTGACATTCCCCTTCAACATCCTGGTGGGGATCCGCCTCTACCACGCGCTGGCCGTCAAGGCCGTCGCGCTCGCCGGAGTGCCCCGCCCGTGAGCAGCGCGACCACGCGCACCTTGCTGACCATCGTCACCGAAGCGGCGCTCGAGGTGGCGCTGGGCGAGGACGTGGAACGCCTCGGCGCACACGGCTACACGGTTGCCGACGTGCGAGGCAAGGGCAGCCGCGGGTACCGGGGTGTCGGCTGGGAGGAGAGCCGCAACATCCGCATGGACATCGTGTGCGACCGGGCCACCGCGGAGACGATCGCCGAACACGTGCGGTCACACTACTACGACAACTACGCGATGGTGCTGTTCATGAACGAGGTCGAGGTGCTGCGGCCGCAGAAGTTCTGACGCGGACGTTCTGGCAGAGAATCATGCGCATGACGTCCTCCTTGCGCCTCGTCGCGTCCACGGTCGCCCTGCTGTCCTCACTCGCCCTGCCGCCGAGCGCGGAGGCGCAATCCGCTGACGCGGCGCTGATCGCGAAGGCTCGCGGCATTCACGAACGCGTGATCACGCTCGACACGCATGTCGACATCGACCCGCGCAACTTCGCGGTCGGGCCGCGCAACTACGGGCAGCGCCTCGACACGCAGGTCAACCTGCCGAAGATGCAGGAGGGCGGCCTCGATGCGGCCTTCTTCATCGTGTACGTCGGCCAGGGTCCGCTGACGCCCGAGGGCTACGACAAGGCCTATACCCAGGCTGTGGCCAAGTTCGACGCCATTCACCGGCTCACGGAGCAGATCGCGCCGACGAAGATCGGGCTCGCGCTGACGGCGGCTGACGTGCGCGCCATCGCGGCGTCAGGGCGCAAGGTCGCGCTCATCGGCGTCGAGAACGCCTACCCGATTGGCACGAACCTGTCGCGCATCAAGGAGTTCCACGACCGCGGCGGACGCTACCTGTCGCTCGCGCACAACGGCCACAGCCAGTTCGCCGACTCGAACACCGGTGAACGTGATGGCAAGTGGATGCACAACGGCCTCAGCGAGTTCGGCAAGCGGGCCATCGCCGAGATGAATCGCGTCGGGTTCATGATCGACCTGTCGCATCCCTCCAAGCAGTCCAATCTGCAGGCGATCGCGCTGTCGAAGGCTCCCGTGATTGCGTCGCACTCGTCGGCACGCGCCGTCGCCAACCACAGCCGCAACCTCGACGATGAGGAACTGCTGGCGATCAAGAAGAACGGTGGCGTCGTGCAGACCGTCGCCTTCGATGGCTACGTGAAGATCAAGCCGGCCGATTCGCCGGCACGTGCCGCAGCCGTGGCCGAGGTGCGCAAGGCGATGCCGGCTGGTGGTCCGGGCGAGATGACCGACGAGGCGCGCGTCCAGTTTCGCGCCAGGATGGCCGAGGTCAACCGCAAGTTCCCGCCAGCGCCGAGGGCCACGGTGGCCGACTTCGTGAACCACGTGGACTACCTGGTCAGGACCATCGGCATCGACCACGTCGGCATCTCGTCGGACTTCGACGGAGGCGGTGGCGTGGACGGCTGGAGCGGCGCGGACGAGACCTTCAACGTCACGCTCGAACTCGTCCGCCGTGGCTATACCGAGGAGCAGATCGGCAAGCTGTGGAGCGGCAACCTGCTCCGCGTGATGGACGAGGTCCAGCGGGTCGCGGCCAGTCTGCAGGCCAAGTCGGAGTAGGGGCGTCAGGCCGAGTCGGTGACGCGCCTCGCGTACCGCTCGGCCGCCCACTCGCCCATGGCACTCGCGGCGAACCAGACGACCATGACGCTGCCGGTCATGACGACGATGGACCGCATGCCGTCGGGGCGCATCGTTGCCGCCAGCACCGCCGCCAGCACAGACGACGCGGCAACGGCCCACAGGCCATGACGCTGCACGATGTGGCCCGCCTCGTGGGCGAGGATGTGCGTCGCGCCACGGACCGCGGCGGCGTCGGCAGACCGCAGGGCACGCTCGACCTGCTGCTGGAGGAACACGGCGGACGTCCCGGGCGTGAGTCCGACGGCCACGGCCAGCGTCGACAGGCTGCCATCGGGGACGACATGCACCGGGGCGGCACATCCGAAGGGACGGAGGTCGGCGGAGGACGTCGCCGTGCTGCCTCGCCGCAAGGCGCCGCGCAGCAGGCGCGCCAGCAGGACCTCGGTCGTGAAGACGGCGGCCCCCACCAGGACGGCGATGGCGGCTCGGGGCGCGAACGGGTGCAGCGCCAGTGCCAGCAGGAACACCGACGCGATGAGCATCGGTCGTGCCAGTCGCAGGGTAACCTCCGCCGACTGCATCGGGCGCGGGAGGGCCCCCGCGCAGGCCCAGCCGACCAGCAGAATGGTCGCGCTCAGCGCCAGGCCAATCGCGACGCGCGCGAGAGGCGCCAGTGGCACCAGGTCTCCGAGCAGCATCAGGAAGGTCGTCAGCTCCAGCACGAGCAGCAACGCTGCGGGCACCACCAGCAGCAGGCTCACGGGAGGCGAGGGCACCCGACTGACGACGACCGGCACCGCAGCCAGTGCGGTGGCCATCATCGACCAGACCAGCCACATGAGCAGCGGCTCGGCCGCAGCAGCGGCGTCGAGCATGCGGAACAGCGGGATGACGCCCTCGATCAGGGCGTTGCCCGAAGGCGGCGGCGTGGGCATGTCGTTGCCGCACGACTATAGCTCGGGCCCGGTCTTCCCGCGCCGCGCGCCGCCTGCCACAATCACCGGCGTGCCTGCCGCGCGTCCCACCCCTCGCCCGCCCCTGGCCGAGCGCATCGAGGACCATCGCGATCGCGCGTGGTGTCGCGACGAAGCGGTGCGCGTGGCGGCCGCCGCAGACGCCGAACGTTTCGTCGAGCGGGTCGGGTTCGCGGCGTGCCTCTCGGACTCGCGCCGACCAGGTCCGTCGCTCTACGTCGCCGTGTGCGGACGGCGCGACGCCGTGATGCCGCGGCACGTCCAGCACGATCCCGAGGCCTCGCTCACCTGGCGACTGAAGGACGACGTGATGCGCCGGGGCCGGATCTACTACGGCAAGCTGGGACGTGGTCGGGCGATGTTCATCGCGCCGCGACTCGTGCCGCATTTCCATGCGCTGTGGGGCGTGCGACGGTCCGATGAGGCCAGTGTGCTCGGCCGGGATGCCCGGGCCGTGCTGAAGGTGCTCCGCGCCGAGTGGGAGATGAGCACGGCAGATCTGCGGACGGAGTCGAAGGTCACCGACGGCAAGCGCTTCGCCCAGGCACTCGACGCGTTGCAGGCCGCAATGATCGTGGTACCGAGCGAGGTGCTCTACGAGCCGCGCTTCACGTATGTGTGGACGCTGGCGGTCGGCCGCTTCCCCGACCAGTTGCGCAAGCGGGTGGCGCGCGAGGTCGCCCTGCGCGAGATCGCGCGCGCGTTCCTCGTCGGTGCGGGCACGACGGTGCGCGGCGAGTTGGCTCGCGTTGTCGGTCTGTCTCGGGCCGACGCCGGGCTGGGCAATCTGGCGCTCGTGGCCGACGGCACCGCCGTCACCACCGCGACCGGGGTCTACACGCTGGCGACGCTCGCGGGGTCCTGACGGGCGAGTCGTCCGGCTTTCTGGCACAATCGCGAAGCGGTATCGCGGCATTACGGCATTACGGCATTGCGGCATTGCGGCATTGCGGCATTCCCCATATCGGGCCCATAGCTCAGCGGTCAGAGCCGCCGGCTCATAATCGGTTGGACCCAGGTTCGAATCCTGGTGGGCCCACCACTCCTCGCGGTGCTCGTCGTGTGGGCCCACCAGGATTCAGGTCCTACGGCTCCGGTCCTCCGGACCTCGCCTCCGGACTCGAATCCCGCTCCACCCTGTGGCCGATGGGGCGGCGCGCCGACGCACGAAAGGGCGACGTGCAAAGGGCGAAGGTTCGTGAAGGCGATACGCCAATCATGCGAGATTTCCTGTTTGTCAGCTTCTTCCTCGGCCACAAGAAGGGCGACGCAGCGCGGCGGCTGCTGTCCGAGTGCGGGCTGCTGGAAACAGCGATGGCCTCGCCTGCCAACCGGAATGCATGGTTTGGCGAATCGCACTCTGGTGTCTCCTTGCGGCTGCCTGTAGAAGACTCCCGTCTGGAAGCACTGCTACAGCGCCTGCAGCAACGAAAGGTCGCCCCATTCACTCGACTGGATCGGGAGTACAGCGTCCGCGAACTCGATTCCGCTGACTGGCTCGTCATGAGAGTGGCAACGGCAGGCCTATGGGGCGGCGTTGACTACGGTCAGCAATACGAACGACAAGACGCATGCGCGACCTGTGGGGCTGGCGCCGTGCCCATCGCGCCACTCCTGGCCGACCTGAACAAGATGGGCAAGAAGCCTCTGGACCATCTGGTCTACGAAGGGCATCTCATTGCGAGCAGATCACTGGCGAGGGGACTCGAACGTCTGGGCGTGACCGGATTCGAGAGCCTCGACGTCAGAACACAGCGCCGACCACCGAGTGAGAACTTTGTGTGGCTGCGCATTGCTGGGGACTTCCCACGCTTCGACCCTTCCAGCACCGGCTACGAGATCGAGGACTGCTGTCCTGCGTGTCAGCGCGCCGGACACTACGGCAACTGGTCACAGGGGGAATCCCCTTGCGCGGCTGTGCCAACAGCCAACGCAGACATGAATCTCTCGTGGGAGTACTACGGCAACTGGCGGCAGACGCGACGCACTGAAGACGGCTGGGTACCGGTTGGCGGATTCCGCGCCATCGTGGTCTCGCAAAAGGCGCGACGGGCATTCATTCAGCTGGGCGTCAGACGAATCGTCTGGGTCCCGATGCGAACAGCGCCGCCCGCCGGATGACACCTCGCAACCGTGTCAGACCGGCACACGGTGCCAGGGCTTCGGCATTCCCGGCATTGCGGCATCGCGGCATTCCCGTGCGGCCGGTCTCAGTCGGCGGCGGCCTTCTTCTTGAGCGCGTCGATCCGACTCTCCAGGCGACCGGGGGTGTGGCAGTTCCTGCACGTCAGGTTCGTCGTCGCCGCAATCGCCGGATCGGCCTTCCACTGCTCCGCCAGCGACGCGTACGGCGTGCCCGCCAGCACGGTCAGCATCGTGTCCAGGTGACGCGCCGCCTCCTCGGTACGGCCCGTCCGCTGCGCCGACTGGGTCAGGCCCGACAGCACCTCGCCCTTGTGGTGCACCGGCAGCTTCTCGATGTCCGCGCCCTGTTCCTTCCAGAGCTGCGCGTAGTTGTCGTAGGCCAGCGTCCATCCGGCCGCGCGTACGCTCTCGGGCAGGCGATCGGCGAACACCGCCATGGTCCCGCCGGTGATGGCAGCCACGCCGCCGTTGCCGGAGGTGGCCCTTGCGGCCTCGGCAAACCCCGCGAGCCCGTCGGCGTAGTGCCGGGCGAACTCGTTGGGCTGACCGGCCTCGTGCGCAAGGACGGCACGGTAGACGGCCGCGCCGGATCTCCACGCCAGGAGGTTGGGTCGCTCCTGCGGCCGCTGCTCGAGGAGGCGCGCGATGTTCCGCTCGGCCCGCTCGAGACGCGACATGTTGTCGCTCCGCCAGCCGGCGAAGATGTCCTCGCGCACGAGCGTGTGCACCGACAGCCGCGTATCCGAGAGCGCGTCGTCAGGCGACTGCGCCGCGGGCACGGCGATGACGACGAGGGCAGCGAGGACGCCGCAGAGCATGCGCATGACCAACTCCTGTGTAGCGGGACGAGACGGCTATCATACGGCTCCAAGGGAGTCACGACCATGATGAAGCCTCTGGCCGGCCTGGCACTGGCCCTCGCCCTGCTGTCTCCGCCCCGCGTGTTCGCGCAGTCGCCCGATGTCTTCGATCGCGTCGCCCACGGCCACGCGGTGTCGGAGGCGGGCGTGAAGATCCACTACGCGACGCTCGGCACCGGGCCGCTGGTCGTGATGATTCACGGCTTCCCCGACTTCTGGTACTCGTGGCGCCACCAGATGGCGGCCCTGTCGGAGTCGTTCCAGGTCGTGGCCATCGACCAGCGCGGCTACAACCTGAGCGACAAGCCGAAGGGCGTCGAGCAGTACGACATGCGCCTGCTCGTCGGCGACGTCGCGGCCGTCATCCGCCATCTCGGTCGGGACAAGGCCACCATCGTCGGCCACGACTGGGGCGGCATGGTGGCCTGGCAATTCGCGATGCACCTGCCGGCGATGACCGAGCGCCTGGTCATCCTGAACCTGCCCCATCCGCGCGGCCTCATCCGCGAGTTGCAGACCAACCCGGAGCAGATCAAGAACAGCGAGTACGCGCGCACCTTCCAGCGCGGCACCCCGGCGGACCCGACCGTCTTCTTCGGCCGTCCGATGACGGCACAGACCCTGTCGGGATGGGTCCGCGACCTCGAGGCGCGCAAGCGGTATGTCGAAGCCTTCGAGCGTTCGGACTTCGAGGCGATGCTGAACTACTACAAGGCCAACTACCCGCGGACCTCGGGCCCCGAGCTGGCCTCGCCCCCAGCGCCGCCGAAGGTCAAGGCACCGGTCCTGATGTTCCATGGACTCGCGGACACGGCGCTTCACGCCAACGCGCTGTCCTCGACGTGGGACTGGCTCGATCAGGACCTGACGCTCGTCACGGTCCCTGGCGCCGGGCACTTCGTCCAGCAGGATGCCGCGGACCTCGTGACCTCGACGATGAAGTGGTGGCTGACGATGCGCACGCGCTGAGCGAGCCCGTGCTTACTGACGGAAAGAGCGTGTCCCATGCCTACCGGACTTCGCGGCTTCGTGCCCCTCGTGCTGGTGCTCGCCTGCGCCGGTCGTGCCCTCGCGCAGGCCGACCCCCAGGTCACCACCGGTACCCACAAGCACTACGACCCACCACCGGCGACCACGGCGCAGGTCGGTCCCGGCGGTGAGGTGGCGCCCCGCCTGCAGAAGCTCGGATCGCATGTGTTCCGGGTGAGCACGAGGCACGCCGGTGCGCAACACTTCATCAATCAGGGCCTGAACCTCGCCTACGCGTTCAACCACGCCGAGGCGCGACGGGCATTCCGTGAAGCCGCCAGGCTGGACCCAGGCCTGGCGATGGCGTACTGGGGCCAGGCCCTGGTGCTCGGCCCCAACATCAACGCCCTGATGGAGCCCAACGACGAGCCGCATGCCCTGGAGCTGGTGAAGGAGGCGCAGGCCCGCAAGGCGCGCGCCACGCCACGGGAACGTGCGCTGATCGAGGCGCTGGCGACGCGCTACTCCGGCACGCCGGAGCGCCGTGTGCCCAACGACCGCGCCTACGCCGACGCGATGCGACAGGTGCAGGCGAGGTTTCCTGCCGATCCCGACATCGCGATGCTGTACGTCGAGTCGATGATGGACCTGCGCCCCTGGGGTTACTGGATGCCCGATGGCCGGCCGCACGACGGCACCGCCGAGATCGTGGCGCTCACCGAGCAGGTCATGCGCGCGCACTCGAGGCATCCGGGCGCGCTGCACATGTACATCCACCTGATCGAGTCGACGACGACCCCGCAACGCGCCGAGGCGGCGGCCGACACGCTCCTCACGCTGATGCCGGCAGCCGGGCACATGGTGCACATGGCCTCGCACATCTACCAGCGCGTGGGTCGTTACGCCGACGCCATGAAGAGCAACACGCTCGCCATCGCGGCCGACGAGGACTACATCACCCAGTGCCGGGCGCAGGGCCTGTACCCGATGGCGTACTACCCGCACAACGTCCACTTCCTGTGGTTCGCCGCCGCTGCCGATGGCCAGAGCCGCGTGGCCCTCGACGCCGCGCGCAAGGTGGCGGCGGGCATCGATGACACGCAGCTGGCCGCGATGCCGCTCCTGGCCGGCTTCCGCGTCGTGCCCTACTGGGCGCACGTGCGCTTCGGCAAGTGGCAGGAGATGCTGGCCGAGCCGGCGCCGCCGCAGGCCAATGCCTTCCTGCGCGGCGCCTGGCACTACGGACGCGGGCAGGCGCTGGTCGCCACCGGCGATCTCGCCGCTGCCGAGCGCGAGTTGCAGGAACTCGAGACCGCGATGCACGACAAGGGACTCGACCAGCCACTCTTCTCGCCCAACACCGGGCGCGCGATCCTGTCGATCGGACCGGCCGTCCTGCGCGGCGAGATCGCCGCCGCGCGTCGCGACTTCGCCACCGCCATCGCACGGCTCGAGGAGGCCGTGCGGCTCGAGGACGCGCTCGTCTACACGGAGCCCTCGGAGTGGCACTCGCCACCACGGCTGGCCCTCGCGGCCATCCTGCTCGAGGCCGGCCGACCCGCGGAGGCCGAGACGGTGTACTGGGAAGACCTCAAGCGGAACCGGGACAACGGCTGGGCGCTCTTCGGCCTCGACCAGGCCCTGCGGGCGCAAGGCAAGCATGACCAGGCCGGGATCGTGAAGGCACGACTCGACAGGGCGTGGGCACGCGCCGACGTGTCACTCACGTCGTCGCGCTTCGGACGCGCAGCGGGCGCGCCTGCGAGAGCGGCGGCACAGCCCTGAGGGACAGATCGCGTCGAGCTGAAGCTCGACGCCTACGTCGGTGGGTGTTCGAACAGTCGCGCGTAGGTCATCCAGTCGTCGAGCGACACGTTGCCGCCGCAGATGACCAGGACGACGAGGTCGTCGGGCGCGAAACGATGGCGCACCCGGCGCGCCGCCGCAAGCGTGCACGACGCGGCCAACTCCGCGTTCAGCTTGGTGCGCTCGAGCAGGAACCGCGCCGCCTCGTACGCCTCGCGGTCGCTCACGACCACGTGACGGTCGGCGTGGCGCCGCATCACCGTCAGCGCGTCCTCCGCCACGTAGGGCGCGCTCAGGGTGCGCGCCAGTGACGTCGGCGTGAAGGGCACGACACGGCCCGCCGCCAACGCCGCTCCCATCGCGTGGGCGCCGTCGGTCTCGACGCCCCACACGCGGATGTCTGGGCGCAGCGCCTCGAGCGCGATGGTCACCCCGGCGAACAGGCCGCCCCCACCGATGCTGATCACCACGTCGGTCACCTGCGGCAGCGCCTCGTGAATCTCCAGCCCCAGCGTCCCCGCCCCCGCCATCTGGTGCGCATCGTCGAAGGGATGCAGCAGGCGGGCGCCCGCGGCGCGCAGTGCCGCGGCGCGGGCGAACACCTCGGGGAAGGTCGGCGACAACTCGACGGTCGCACCGTAGGCGCGGGTCGCGTCGACCGAGGTCTTCGGCGCCGTATCGGGCATGCAGATGGTGGTCGGTGCCCCCAGCGTCCGCCCCGCGTCGGCGAGCGCCTGCGCGTAGTTCCCTCCGCTCACGCCGACCACGCCACCGGCGCGCTCCTCGGGCGTCAGTGACAGGAGCTGGTTGAACGCGCCCCGCGGCTTGAACGACCCGGTGCGCTGGAAGAGCTCGCACTTCAGGTAGACGTTGGTGCCGAGTTCGTCACTCAGCGTCCGACTCCGCTCGAGGGGCGTCTGGCGGACGTAGGGGGCGATGCGAGGCCGAGCGGCGCGGATGTCGTCGATGGTGATCATCGGGCGTGTCGCGTACAGCATATCGGCCTTCGCCCTTCTCTCTTCCTCCTTCGCCCTTCGGCATTCCCGGCATTCCCGGCATCGCAGCATTGCGCCACGGGCACAATCAGTAAGATGGTGCCCGTGGCGCATGAAGTCGTCCTCGGGATCGACATCGGGACGTCGGGTGTGCGGATCGTGGCCCTCGATGCCGCACTCGCGACGCGCGCGATGGCCTCCGCCCCCATGGCGCCCCCGGAGACCTCGGACGGCCGGATCCGTCAGGACGCCGAGGTGTGGTGGCACGCCACGCGCGCCGCCTTCGCGCAGCTCGACCTGGACGGGCTGGACGTCCGTGCCGTGGCCGTCGATGGCACATCGGGCACGATCGTCACCGTCGACGACGAGGGCACGCCGAACGGTCTCGCCTCGATGTACAACGACGTCGCCAGCGACGCCGCCGTGGCCGCGGTGGCCGCCGTGGCCCCGCGCGAGACCGCGGCACTCGGACGTACGTCGCCGCTCGCACGCGCGCTCGACCTCCGGCGCGGCGATGCACGCCTGCTGCATCAGGCCGATTGGATCGCGGGCCGCCTGTCCGGGCGCTTCGACGTGACCGACGAGAACAACGCCCTCAAGACCGGTTTCGATCCGGTCGCCCGCGAGTGGCCGGCCTGGATCGAGCGCACCGGGCTCCGTCGCGACGACTTGCCGCGCGTGATCCCTGCCGGCACCGCCATCGGATCGATCCACCCCGACACAGCCGCCAACCTCGGACTGCCCGCTGACACCGTGGTCGTCGCCGGCACGACCGACGGCTGCGCCGCGTTCCTGGCCAGCGGTGCCAGCACGCCCGGCGACGGCGTCTCGTCCCTCGGCACGACACTGACGCTGAAGCTGCTCTCGGCCACGCCGGTGTTCGCGCCGGCGTTCGGCATCTACAGCCATCGCATCGGCGACACCTGGCTTGCAGGGGGCGCCTCCAACAGCGGCGGCGGCGTCCTCGCGTCGTTCTTCTCGCGCGAGGAGATCGCCCGTCTCTCCGCGCAACTCCAGCCGGATGCGCCGACCGGGCTGGACTACTATCCGCTCACGATGGCAGGCGAGCGCTTTCCAATCAACGACCCCATGCTGGCGCCGCGCCTGTCGCCCCGACCTGCCGACGACGGACGATTCCTGCAGGGAATGCTGGAAGGGATCGCCGCGATCGAGGCCGAGGGCTATCGCAGACTCGCGTCGCTCGGCGCCTCGCCGCTGGCCACAGTCCGATCGGTCGGCGGTGGATCGGGCAACACGGCGTGGACGCGGATACGACAACACGCGCTCGACGTCCCGTTCCTGCCGGCGATGAGCGACCACGCCGCCGTGGGCACGGCCCGCCTGGCGTGGCGCGGACTCGGCCATGCGTGTTGACCGGGTGTCGTCCCTCGCCGACGACATCGATGGCGTCCTGATCGACCAGTTCGGCGTGATTCACGACGGGCGCGCGCTGTACCCGGGCGCTCTCGACGTGCTGGAGGGCTTGCGGGCTCGCGGCATTCCAGTGGCCGTGCTCACCAACTCCGGCAAGCGGGCCGCCGCCAACCGCGACCGGCTCATCCAGTTGGGCGTGCCCCGCGACACCTTCGTGGACGTCGTGAGCTCTGGCGAGGCGGCGTGGACGCGGCTGACGACGACCGTGCCCATCCCGCGCGCCTGGGTGATCGGCAGGGACGGCGACGACTACGGCTTCGCCCCCGTGACGTTCGTCACCGACCCCCGCGACGCCGACATCGTCCTCATCCTCGGCTCCAATGCGCCCGCGACCTCGATGGACGAGTATCGTCGTCGGTTGCAGGGGGTGCGCCTGCCGGCGCTGTGCTGCAACCCCGACACGCAGATGCTGACGCGGCACGGCCTGGTCCCTGCCCCCGGCGCCATCGCCGCGCTGTACGAGGAACTCGGCGGCCACGTGACGTGGATCGGCAAGCCCCACGCGGCCATCTACGCCGACGCGGTGGCGCGCCTCGGACACCCCTCACGCGTGCTGTGCATCGGCGACAGCGCCGCTCACGATGTTGCTGGCGCACGCCGCGCCGGTCACCGGACACTGCTGGTGATGACTGGCGTGTCCGAGGGCCTCGACGCGGCCGCGCTCGACCCTTGCCCCGACTACTGGATGGAGACGCTCAGGTGGTAGACCTCGATCGGTTGCGCACACTGTCGGCGCGCGTCGGTGCGGATCCGCTGCTGGTGCAGGCCGCTGGCGGCAACACGTCGATCAAGGACGACGGCGTGCTGTGGATCAAGGCCTCGGGCACCTGGCTGAAGGATGCCGCGAGCCGGGACATCTTCGTGCCGGTCGACCACGGCGCGCTCGTCGACGCGCTGGCGCGTCGCGACCCTGCGGCCGACGCCTGCCTGCCGTTCGTCCGTGCGGACCTCAACGTCACGGGCCTTCGCCCCTCGATCGAGACCAGCGTCCACGCCCTGATGCCGCACCGTGTCGTGGTCCACGTGCATTGCGTCAACACGATTGCGTGGGCCATCCGGCGCGACGCCGAGGCTCGCCTGGGCGAGCGGCTACAGGGGTTCAGGTGGGGGTTCGTCCCGTACGCACGGCCGGGGCTGCCGCTGGCCGATGCCATCGCCGCACGACTGCGACCGGGAATCGATGTGCTCGTGCTCGGCAATCATGGGCTGGTGGTGGCCGCCGGCAGCGTGGACGAGGCCGAGGACCTGCTCGATCGCGTGGTGGCGGCGGTCACACGGACGCCGCGCGAGGCGCCATCTCCGGATCGCCGCGCACTCGGGGAGATGTGCGAAGGCACGGCGTACACGCCTGCCGCCAGCGACGAGACGCACGCGCTGGCGACCGACCCGTTCGCGCTCGAGCGCGGCGGAGATCATGTCTACTACCCCGACCACGTCGTGTTCCTCGGCACACGCGTCGCCACCGACATCGGATCGGGCGCCCCGCTGGTCGCGGTGCCACGCACGGGCGTACTCGTGCGATCGGATGCGAAACCGGCGGTCGAGGCGATGGGACGTTGCCTTGCCGACGTCATGCGCCGGGTCGAACCGGACGACGACCTCGTGGCCCTTACGGATCAGGACATCGACCGCCTGGTCAACTGGGACGCGGAGGCGTATCGGGTCAATCTCCCTTAGGCACCTTCGATAGATCGAAGCTTTCCGGCGCGAAGTACGGGGTGATCGGCGTCGGGTCGGCGCCGCCGGGCGGCACGTCGCGGCCGAGCGCCCAGAGGATGCCGTTGAGGACGAGGCGCCGCATCGACTCCTGGGTGAAGTCGGTCGGGTGGCCGAGCGTGGTGAAGAACACCCGCGCACCCTTGTGTTCGCGGGTCCACGCCACGGGCTGCTGCGGCGGGTACTGGTCGTGCTTGGCGGCCTGCTGCGAATTGATGCTCGTGCCATCGAGCAGAATCGTCGCCGGGCCGTTCAGCGGCAGCACGTGATAGAGCCAGGACCGGGCCTGGAACGCGCTGACGCCGCGCAGGACCGGATGCTGCGCGCTCTCGGCGTGCACGGCGACGTCGGTCGTCGATCGGCTGCCGTGGTGCGTAATCCACCTCTGACCGAACACGTCACGGCTGAACCCGTCGTTGAGGGCCACATGGGGGCTGCCCTCCGGATACAGGAAGGCGTGCGTGCTCGTCCGCAGGCCGACGACCGGCTTGCCGGCGTCGACGTACTTCGTGATCCGCGCCAGCTGGTCGTCGGGCAGGGCCCTGAAGCGCGTGAACATCACCATGAGGTCGGCGGACTCGAGCGCCTCGAGCCCCACGATGTTGTTCTTGGTCTGCGGGATCGGCGTCGAGATGGCCACCGACGTCCGCATGCCGTACTTCTGCTCGAGGATCGCGGCGATCATCGGCATCGTGATCTCGGAGCGGTACTCGTCGTCTCCGGTCACGAACACGACGTGCGGCGCGCGCGCCTGCGCCGCGACCGACGTCGGCGCCGCACCCGCCGCCAGCAGGCCGCAGACGACGGAGACGGCGAGCAGTGCCGCGGTGATGGCCTGAGCCTTGAGTCGTGAGCCTTGAGCCTTCATGTTCCTCACTGCTGTGAGACCGGTGCGGGAGCGTTGACCACCGACACGATGCCGTTCATCGTCCGCCAGTGGCCGGGAAACGTGCAGACGAACGGATAGCTGCCGGGCTGCTTCGGCGCCGTGAAGCGCGCCTGGAGGGTTTCGCCGGGCTGCAGCAGTCGCATGGCGAAGAGCACCTCCGGCGTCTTCGGGATGAAGCTCTGGCCGAAGGCATCGGGCGAGGAGACCATCGCCTCGGCGGCCAGACCGACCGTCTCGAGCGCGCCCTCCTTGGTGATGAGGAGGTTGTGCGGCATCTCGTCGCGGTTGACGAACTCGATGACCACCTCCTCGCCAGCCGCCACGGTGATGCGGGAGAGGTCGAACTTCATCTGTGCCGTGACGGCCTCGATGCGGATGATGCGCACCACGAGTTCGTCGAGCGACCTCGTGAAGGCCTCGCGCTCGGCCGGCGCCAGCTTGGTCGCAAGCTCGTGTCCGAAGCCGACGGCCTCGAGGAAGGCCGGCCCGGTGCGATCGGCGGGCGGGATGGCCCGCACGTGCGTCAGCACGGTCTCGGCGAGCGGCGCCACCTCGCTGGCGGGCCAGGCGCTCGGCGGCAGTCGACGGATGGCGCCCATGGCCACCTGCCGCTGTGCCGCATCGCGCATGAAGGCCGAGAGAATCGACACCGCGGCCGCTTCCTGTCCCTTCAGCTGCGGCAGGACGGCCATGCCGGCGCCGTTGACCGCGAGCGTCAGGTCTCCGCCGAGCACGACCGCCTCCGGCATGCGGGTGATGCGCAGGGCATCGCGCACGAAGACCGGCTGACGGTTGGCATCGAGCACGGCGACATACAGGCCCGCGCGGGTGTCCTGCGCCGCCGGCCAGAGGTTGACGAGGTCGATCGGCAGCTCCGCTCCGAGGTCGACCTCCCACCAGGGATCCTGCTCGGCGCTCGTGAAGGCATGCGTCCCGGTCAGCGGGTCCTTGCCGGCGCTGGCCGCCATGTCCACGCCGCCGTCAATCGCCCGGAACGCGTGTCCTCCCGTGGCACCGCCGGCGACGATGCTCGACTGCGTGGCGGTGCCCTTGCGCGCCACGTTCTCACCACGACTCATGACCTCGACCTCGGTCACGCTGAGGACCTGCGCGCGGCCCGGCCGCACGAGACGGACGTAGCGCCCGGTGACCGGCGCGGCCACCTGGGCCGGTGCGCCAGCGACCGAGGCGGCCC
>NZ_JALHPM010000069.1:0-31754 GCF_022842525.1 Luteitalea sp. | reverse complement strand
GGTGGAGACGCCCGGCTCAGCCGGAGGGGCCCCGGTGTGACGGGCGCCTGGGGCGCGGCCGGTGCGGGCGCGGCTGGTGCGACTGGCGCCTGCGTGCCGACTCTGGCACCGAGCGCGAGCGCGAGGACGCCGCCGATCACGACATGGCGGAGGACAGGAGGTGTCATCGAGTCGCCCGGTTGGCCTGCAGCGTGTTCGCGCGAATCCTCACCGCTGGGCGGGCGGAGAAGACCTCGACCTGGCGGGCCGGAATCAGCGTGTCCGGACGGCCATAGACCACCTCGAACTGCGTCGTCGCGGCGCGGCCGACCTTCTGGAGCGCATCGGTGATGCTCAGGTTGGTCAGGAGCAGCTCGCGCAGGCCGCCGGTCTCCGTCGTGCCGCGGTCGACCACGATGTTGCGGTCACGCACGTTCTGGTCGGTGGTGTCGGCCTGCTGCGTGTCCTGCAGTTCCAGCACGTGCAGGGTGGCGCCCGCCTCGGCGAGCGCGTCGAGCGCGAACTGGAAGCCGCGGTCGCTGAACTCGGGGCCGAAGCTGGTCATGACGATGATCGCGGCGCGCGCGGGCTTCCGCTTCGCGATGGCGCGGGAGGCGTCGATGATGCCTTCGATGGTGGTCGCGCCGGCGTCGGGCTGCACGAACAGGCGTTTGACGCTCCGCAGCAGTTGGGCCTTGCCGGTCGTCGGGCCGACCTGCACCGTGGGCCGATCGGCCACGGTCATCAGGGTGATCGAATGCGGTCCGGCGAAGGTGGCGACGAACTTCTCGAGGCCGAGGCGCATGTCCTGCAGGGCGCGCGTCGACGCCACGCTGTTGTCGATGAGCAGCGTGATGTCCACGGGCTCGGTCGATCGCGTCACCTTGAGCACTTCGCGGGCCACGCCGTCCTCCCGCACCACGAGATCCTCGGGCGTGAGCGTCTCGACCGCGGCGCCGTCCTCTGCGAGGGCGGAGACGAAGAGCGTGCGCTGACGGGCCGTGCCCTGGGCGTGGGCGAGAGGGGCAAGCACGGACAAGCTGAGGGCCGAAGCCACGACGAGCGTCAGAAGGGTTCGCATCTGTGGGTGTCCGTGGCGGGACAGGCCCCGCCTCTGGAGTATAGTCGAGGGCCGTCGGCCCACCTGGTGGTGCATCCTTCCGACGACCCAACGCGGCCGGCGGTCGCTCGAGGCGTGTTCATGCCCAGTTCGCCCTGTTCGCTGATCCTCGCGATGGCGCTCGTCGCGCTGCCGGCCGGCGCTGCGACGTCCTCGCCGTCGTCCTCTTCTGTTCAGACGCCGGCCAAGGCTTCGGCGAAGACGCGCACACCTGCCCCGCGGCCCCGGCGTGGCGCCAGGTCCGCGCCGGCGGCCAAGGCGGCGCCCGCCAAAGACGCCACCGCCGACTGCGATACGCCAGCGGCCACGGCGAAGGGGGCGGCGCCCAAGCCGATCCCCGTCGCCGCCAATCCCCTGGCCGCCACGCTGGCCCCCTGCACCGACCCGACGCCCAAGTCCTGACGGCCATGGTCACGCCTCGCCCCGCGGGCTACTGGCGCACGGTCGGAGAACTGGGCACCCTCGGCCTGTCGTTCGTCCTCGCCCTGGTGCTCGGGACGGCGGCCGGGCTGTGGGTGGACCGCACGTTCGGCACCAACCCGTGGGGCATGCTCGTCGGGTTCGTGCTCGGGTTTGCCGCCGCCGTCCTCAACGTCGTGCGCATCACCCGCCGCGCCTTCGCGTCCACGTCCCGTTGAACGCCCGACGCCTGCCCCTGGCGACGATGACCGCGCGCCTGGAGCGCGATACGGCGATCGTGCTGGGCCTGAGTGCGGTCGCGGGATCGGCGTTGGGCGGGTGGCGACTGGCCGGCGGCGTGCTCGGCGGCGGACTGCTGCTGGCCATCAGCTACCACGCCCTGAAGCGGGGCGTGAGCGCCCTCGGCCCACCCGTCGCGGGCGAGGAGGGGCGGCCCCCCGTCTCGGCCGGCCGGGTGGCCCTGGGCCTCATCGGGCGGTACGCGTTGCTGCTGGTGGCCGGCTACGTTATCATTGGCCGTTTGCACCTGCACCCGCTGGGGGTGCTGGTGGGAGTCTCCGCGGTGGTCGTCGCCGCGATGGTCGAAGCGGTCCGGTCCCGGCGGTAGCCGACCGGGTCTCCCCGCATCCACCCGACAGGGCCATGGAACATCACACACTCTGGATCGTCGAGCTCGTCAACCGCCTGCTCGGGCCGGTGCTCGCTCCGCTGCTCGGCAAGGCGTATGTGCCGGGCCTGGAGCTGATTCCCGACTACCTGGTCATGTGCGGCCTGATCGTGCTGGGCGTGCTGGTCTTCAGCCTGGCCGTGCGGTCCAGCTTCAGCGTCGACAACCCCGGCAAGCTGCAGATCGTCCTCGAGGACATCGTCGGCTTCCTGAACGGGCTGCTCAAGGAGAACATCGGTCCGTCCGGGCCGAAGTTCCTGCCGCTGGTCGGCTCGATCTTCATCTTCATCTTCACGGCCAACGCCATCGGCAAGATCCCCGGGCTGATGTCGCCGACGGCCAACATCAACGTCACGCTCGGCTGCGCGCTCACCGTGTGGGTCTACTACCACCTGCAGGGCATCAAGGCGCAGGGCATCGGGCCGTACGTCAAGCACTTCATCATCCCGCCGGGCGTGCCGCTGTTCGTCGCGCCGATCATGGCGCCGATCGAGCTGATCAGCCACGCCTCGCGCGTCATGTCGCTGTCGTTGCGCCTGTTCG
Source organism: Luteitalea sp. (assembly GCF_022842525.1). Classification (NCBI taxonomy): domain Bacteria; kingdom Pseudomonadati; phylum Acidobacteriota; class Vicinamibacteria; order Vicinamibacterales; family Vicinamibacteraceae; genus Luteitalea; species Luteitalea sp. Next base: position 29,025 of record NZ_JALHPM010000069.1, on the reverse strand, counting down.
GCAACGTCTATGGCGAGGAACTCGTCGTGCTCATCATGGCCAGCATCGTGCCCTTCCTGGTGCCGCTGCCGATGATGTTCCTCGGCGTCATCACCGGATCGCTGCAGGCCTACATCTTCACGCTGCTGACGATCATCTATCTGGCCGGCGCCGTGCACGTCGAGCATGGGCACGACGATGCCCATCACGACGATCAGCACGCGCACGGCGACTCGCCCGCGCACGCCCACGCGGCGGCGTAGGCTGGGGCAGCAGGCTTCGGCAACCGTCGGGCCCCGGCCTGCAGCATGACCCCAGGCGCGCCACAGGCGACGCCCGTGACCTTCGGGTCGCGACCCTTTCAATGCCGACGATCGCTTGACGACCGGCCGCAACGCCGGTCACCCCCTTGCCTCGAGGAGGCACGCATGATGAAGAAGTTCTCCGCAGTTCTCGCCCTGATCGTGGCCGCTGGCCTGTTCTCGCCGGCGTACGCGCAGGAAGCCGCCGCCGCTGGCGCCGTGGCTCCCGGTGTGACGCAGTGGGCCGTGGTCACCGCCGGCTTCGCCCTCGCCATCGCGGCGGCGTTCGGCGCCATGGCGCAGGGCAAGGCCGTGAGCGCGGCTGCCGAAGGCATCGCTCGCAACCCGGGCGCGGCCGACCAGATTCGCGGCGCCCTCCTGCTCGGTCTCGTGCTCATCGAGTCGCTCGTGATCTACGTGCTGCTCGTGTCGCTGATCATCTTCTTCGTCCGCGCCGGCGCCCTCGGCCTGGCGTAACGAAGAATCCGCCGGAGCGCGGCATCGGGCCCGCTCCGGTACAACGCCCCGCCTCCCGGCAGGGCGTTGCCCAATTTGAAATTGGAACATTTGAAATTTCAGCACTTCGGGGGCGCGCGGCGCTCCCGGGCGGTCGGGCATTTCGAATTTCGAGTTTCAAGTTGATGACGAGAGTCGACTTCTACCTGCTCCTGACCGCCATCATCTGGGGCAGCAACTACAGCGTCATCAAGCTGGTCCTGCAGGAGATGCCGCCGCGCACCTTCAACGGGCTGCGCCTGCTGATCGCCTCCACGGTCTTCCTCGCCACCATCTTCGCCACCCGTCGTCGCGACGACGTGGCTCGCCTCACCGCCCGGCACTGGGCCGTCGTCGTGCTGCTCGGCATCGTCGGACAGTTCGCCTACCAGATGTTGTTCATCGCCGGCCTCGAACGCACCAGCGTGATGAACGCCTCGATCATCATCGCGTGCACCCCGGCCGCCGTCAGCATCGCCTCGGCCGCCGTCGGACACGAACGCCTCCCGCTGGCCCACTGGCTGGGGACGGCCCTGTCGTTTCTCGGCGTCAGCCTCATCGTGCGGGGGGGGGCGGTCGCGGGCGTCAGTTCGCCGGCTGGTGACCTGATGATGATTGCGTGCGTCGGCTGCTGGACCGTCTACACCGTGGCCGGCCGTCCGCTGCTGGCCAGCTACTCCCCGCTCGTCATCACCGGACTGTCGATGGCCATCGGCACCGCGCTCTTCCTGCCGTTCTCGGTGTCCGACTTCGCCCGCACGCCGTGGGCCGACATCCGACTGCTGGCCTGGGTCTGCGTGGTGTTCTCGTCCCTGCTGGCCCTCAACTTCGCCTACACCGCCTGGTATCTCGGCGTGCGACAGCTCGGATCGTCACGCACGTCGATCTACTCGAACGTCGTGCCGGTCGCGGCGCTCCTGGTGGCGATGGTGGCCCTGGGGGAACGGCTGGCGGGGATTCGACTGGTGGGTGCCGTGCTGGTCGCCGCCGGGGTCCTGCTGACGCGCTGGCGCCGCAGACCGAGTCCCCTCGAAGACGAGGACGCCCCGGCCGAGACGTAGTCCCGGAGCCCGATGCCCGGTGCCCGGTTCCCGGCCTCCGGTGCCCGGTGCCCGGTGCCCGGTGCCCGGTTCCCGGTTCCCGATCCTCAGTTGACGATATGCGCGAGGCGGAGCAGGCGTGAGCTGAGGCTGACGCCGGCCCTCGCGGCCACGGCCGGGTTGGCGCTGAAGCTGTAACGCTGGCCGTCGTGGCGCAGGTTCAGGACCAGCCCGTTGTCCGGGCAGTCGCCATCCCCCACGGTCAGAACGCCCTGGTCCGACAGGCGGGGGGCCAGCGTGGCCGAGCTGGCGCCGAGCACCACCACGGCGGCGTTGGCGATGGCGTGCCCGCGGCTCGACGGCACGTCCACGACCGACACGGTGCGGCCGCCCGGCTGCATGGCGGCGCAGGCTTCGCGCAGGGCTGCGCCCAGGGCCGGATTGCCGACCACCGCGACAGTCAGGGCACCGCCAGGCGCGTCGACGTCCCACTCGACGAATCGGAGCATCCGGGCAATGGTCGTCGCGCGGGCCGCGTCATCGCTCCGCGCCTCCACCGGCGCCGCGCAGACCAGACACGCCAGCCCCAGCACCAGGGCACGCACGGCAGTCCGGGTCCATGTCGTCAGCGATCCCGGGCCTTCACACGCCATCATGTCGGGGCAATCGGCTCAACGGTCGGAAACTTTAGACCCCCGCTCTCAATTTTTTCTGCCCCTCGCCGATTCACGCTTCAGGGGGGAGACCCCCGCTCGATCCATGCTTCGCCATTCCCTCCGTCGTCAGCTCACCATCGTCCTGGTTGCGACCAGCGCGTGCGCCCTTGCCTTGACGGGCCTCGGCCTCGGCCTGTACGACGGGGCGACGGCGCGTCAGTCGCTGACGCGGGAGATCGAAGCCCTCGCTCGCGTCGTCGGCGAGAACAGCGCGGCGGCCCTCGAGTTCGAGGACCGCACCTTCACGCAGACCACGCTGGCCTCGCTCCAACCGCGAGACGACCTGCGCGTGGCCGCCCTCTACGGCAAGGACGGCAAGCTGTTCACACAGATCCAGGGCCGCGAGGGCAGCCCGGCCCCGCTGACGGTGCCGCCGGTCGGCGTGCTGCAGACCGAGCAGTTCGTCCGCGTGGTGAAGGACATCTGCCTGCACGATGGCTGCGTCGGATCCATGCTGCTGGAGACCGACCTGAGCCATGTCGCGGCCAGGCGGCGCGACACGCTCATCATCTTCCTCTGCGTGTTCCTCGTGTCGCTGGGCCTGGCGTATCTGCTCGGCGCGGCGCTGCAGCGTCCCCTGGTCACCCCGTTGCGGCAGCTGTCGCTGGCCGCCGACGAGGTGATGCGCACCGAACGCTTCGACATGCGCCTGCCGGCCCGTGTGACCGACGACGAGGTGGGGGTGCTGGTGCGCGCCTTCAACGGCATGCTGTCGCATCTCGAGGCACGCGAGCAGGAACTGCAGCAGCACCGCAACGAACTCGAGCAGATCGTCACGCAGCGCACCGCGGAACTGCGCGAGGCGAAGGATCGCGCCGAGAGTGCCAACCGCTTCAAGAGCCAGTTCGTGGCCACCATGAGCCACGAGATCCGCACGCCGATGAACGGCGTGCTCGGCATGACCGAACTCGCGCTCGGCACCGAGGTCACCGCCGAGCAGCGCGAGTACCTCGAGACCATCCGACGGTCGTCCGAAGCGCTGGTCACCGTCATCGACGACGTGATGGACCTGTCGCGGATCGAGGCCGGCCGCATCGAGCTCGAGGAAGTGAAGTTCGAGCTCGCTTCGGTGGTCCACGATGCCCTCGGCGCCGTGGCCATCCGCGCGCACCAGAAGGACCTCGATCTGATCTGGGATCAGGACGAGCCGTTGCCGCCGATGGTGACCACCGACCCGGCACGGTTGCGGCAGGTCCTGATCAATCTGCTCGGCAATGCGGTGAAGTTCACCAACGTCGGCTTCATCCGCGTGCATGTCTCGCTCGACGCCGCCGATGCGGCGGGACGCAGCATGCTGCGGGTGCGGGTCTCGGACTCGGGCGTCGGCATCGCCCCGGCGCAGCAGGCCGTCATCCGGCAGACCGTCCGCGAAGCGGGCACCGGCACCCCGCAGCTCTTCGACGGCAACGGCCTGGGGCTCGCGATCTGTGCCCGCCTGCTGCATCACATGGGCGGGGAGCTCGAAGTCACCAGCGAAGAGTGGCAGGGCAGTACCTTCACCTTCGGCATTCCGGTGGGAGTGGCGACCGGGGCGACGCCGGTCGTGGAGGCCCGCCCCCAGGAGATCGAGGGCCAGTCCGTGCTGCTGGTCGACCGGCATCACGCATCGCGCGACGTTCTGGCCGGTTGGCTGCGGAGCTGGGGCGCCATCGTGACCTGTGCCGATGACGACGGCGGGCTCGGCTCGCTGCTGTGGGAGCAGCGCTGGGGGCTGGTGCTGATCGATCGGGAGTCGTGCGAGTCGGTGCGCACCGACATCGGCAACGTGGCGCGTGTCGGCGTGCCGGTGCTGGAACTGACGCTGGCGTGCGAGGGCGGGACCTCGGAGGCCCTGGCCTCGTCGCTCGCCAAGCCGCTGCGCCGACCGACGGTGGCCGCCGTGCTGGCGGCCGCCCTGAGCCGGGCCGTGGCCGAGAGCAACCAGCAGGCGCTGGTCACCAGGGGGCCGACCGCCGTGGTACCGCGGGTGCCGCGCACGCCGAAGGTGCTGGTGGCCGACGACAACGCCGTCAACCAGCGCGTCGTCCAGCAGCTGCTGGCGAGGCGGGGCTGCGAAGTCGTGATCGCCAGCACCGGCGCCGAAGCCGTCGAGGCCTGGCACCGCGAACGGTTCGACCTCGTGCTGATGGACGTGCAGATGCCGGTGATGGACGGCCTGGCGGCGGCCGAGCAGATCCGGATCGTCGAGAAGCGTCGGCGCGTGCGCGGCACGCTCATCGTGGCGCTCACCGCGCACGCGATGACCGGCGACCGCGAGAAGTGCCTCGCCGCCGGCATGGACGACTACCTGGCCAAGCCGCTGCGGAAGTCGGCTTTCGACGCCTTGATGGATCGCTACGGCATCGGGTCGGGCGGCGGCGAGCAGGCGCTCGAGCAGCCGGCCTGATCAGGGAAGGCCCATGGCCCAAGGCCCAAGACTCAGAGGTGAAGGCTCAAGGCTCAGGGCTCAGGGGAAGGCCAAAGGCCAAAGGCCAAAGGCTGAAGGCTGAAGGCTGAAGGGCGAAGGGCGAAGGGCGAAGGGCGAAAGGGTACCGGCGCCGGGTTTCGGCGCCGGTGGGCCCTGGCTAGAACGTGAACTTGACGGCCAGCTGGGTCACGCGCGGCCCCACCGCCAGCCCCGTGACGCGACCAAACGTCGTGCTGTTGATGTCGTAGTCACCGACGAAGAAGATCGCGCTGTTGGTGACGTTGAAGAAGTCCCCGCGGACCTCGATGCCGTAGTGGCTGCCGAACGTGGAGCGCTTGGACAGCGAGGCATCCCAGCTGAGCACCGGCGGGCCGTCGAGCGAGAGCCGCTGTAACGTGCCGAGCTGCCCGGCCGACGGGTTGAAGAAGACCTGGCCGTTGAAACTCGCGGTGTTGGTGACGTTGTCGGGGCCGACCGCGCGTCCCGTGGCCGGATCGATCACCGACGGACTGATGTAGTAGACGGTGCCGTCAGCGGCGGTCTGGATCCCCAGCAGGTCCGCGATCTCGTCTCGGCTCAGGGACGTCACGGCCATGTTGCCGGCCGACCTGCCGCCGCGGTTGAACGTGCCGCGCGGTGCCAGCAGCGAGATCGGCGCCCCACTCTGCCAGCGCAGGATGTTGGCCAGCTGCCAGCCCCCGAGCACCGCATTGAGCACGCCGCCGCGATTGAGGAAGCGGCGCCCCTCACCTACCGGCAGCTCCCAGATCACGTTGCTGTTCAGCACGTGCGACACGTGGAACTCGGCGCGGGTGCGCTCGAGTTCCGGGCGGTTGTTGTCCAGCAGCGGCTCGAAGCGGGCCTGGGTCGTCCCGGGGGAGGAGGCCAGGGCCTTGCTGTAGGTGTAGTTGACCTGCGCCAGCACGCCTCGCGACATCCGGCGGCGCGCCTCGAGCTGCAGGGCGTGATAGTCCGTTCGCGCGTTGCTCAGGATGACGTCGGCGGCGTAGATGTTCGGATTGGGCAGGAACGCCTGCGCCGCGCCCGCGATGCGGTTGGTGACGTAGAAGTCGGCCAGCGACGCCACGGCGCCCGTCTGGATGTTGCTGATGACGGTGGCGTTGGTCAGGGCGACGCCGAAGGTCGGCAGCACGGTCAGTGGCTGGCTCCCGGCGACGGTGGCGTTGAAGGTGGGATTGAACGGCAGCCCGGCAGCCTGGGCGGCGAAGCCATTGCTGCGGGCGCGCAGGAAGTCCTGCAGGAAGGCCTCGGGAACGTTGATCTGGTTGTAGTCGAGGCCTGTCCAGATGTCCCGCCCGAGCGTCCCGACATAGCGCGCCTCGACGGCGGTGTTCCAGCCGATCTCGCGCTCGACGCCGAACGTCAGCTGATGCACGCGCGGCTGTCTGATGTCGGGATCCACGGTGAAGGCGGCCGACGTGGGACTCAGGGCGAGCTGATCCAGATACGTCCTCGGCACCCTGAACGCGGGCGCCGCCACCTGCGGCACCCCCTGCCCTGCGAAGGCATAGAGGTTGGTGCGGGCCAGCGTGCTGTCGAGGCCGGCGTTGCCCACCGCGGCGTTGCGCGCCACCGTGATCGTCTCTTCGTTGACCACCGCCATCGAGTAGGCCGCGCGGACGGACGTCTTGCCGTCGCTGAACGGATCCCACACGACGCCGACCGACGGCGCGAAGTTGTTCCTGTCGGCCTTGTAGAAGCCGCCATCGACGAAATCGACCGTGCCGGCCGGGTTCAGCGTCGTCTCGATCGGCGTTCCGGTGTTGACCGGCAGCAGTGCGAGATTGTTGTCCTCGCGGAGCGGGCTGTAGTACTCCCACTTGAGGCCGGCGCGGATGGTGACGTTGGGACGGATGCGCCAGCTGTCCTGGAGGAACACGGCGTAGTTGTCGAGACTGAAGTCGCGGACGTTGGCCAGCCCCGGCACATAGCCCGATTCCCGATCCGCCACCTGGAAGGTCTGCGAGACCTGCGAGATCACGCCGCCGAGGAAGGCGAGCTGGGCGTTGGCGCTCGCCAGGTCCTGGGCACTGATGCCGCCCGGGAACTGCGCCGTCGTCAACTGGGTGCCGGCCGGTGCGCCGGCACTGAAGCCGAAGGTCGCCGTCGGGAAACGCCCGGCGAAGTTGTACGGCTGGACGCGAATCTGCTGCAGGCTGCCGCCGAACTGCAGCGTGTGGTTGCCCGCCGCCAGCGATGCCGAGTCGACGAACTGCCGCGTCCGCGTGTCGCGGCCCTGCGGCTGGAACGTCACGACCGGGTTGGTCAGGGCGCCGCCGATGCTCGGCATGTTGAAGATCGTGTCGGAGAATTCCTGGTCGTTGTAGAAACCGACCGGCGCCAGATTGGCGCCAATCCGCAGTTCGTTCTGCAGGCGCGAGGTCGGTGTCCACCGCCACGCGCCGACCACGAAGTCGGTCGTCGATTCGGTGTAGGTCAGGGGACGGGCACTGATGGTGTCGAGATCGGTGCGGTCGTCGGTCTCCTTGAACCGGGTGTAGATGAACTCGAAGCGGTTGTTCGAGTTCAACGTGTAGTCGAAGCGCATGCCGAACTGATCGCGATTGTTCAGATCGGTCTGGTTGAAGCGGTAGCCGCCGGTATTGAGCCCGTCGCCGAGGTCGCTGTTGTTGACGTTGGAAGGGGCGGCGAACCGGCTCGTGAGCTCGGATCGCACTCGCGCGTCCAGCGGCAGCCCGGACAGCCCCAGCACGTTGACCGATCGCTGGGTCCCGGACAGGTCGCGATAGCGGAAGACCCCGTCGGCGAAGTCGGCGTTGCGCGGAATCCGGTTGTTCGGCGTCGCCTCGTTCTCCTGCCGGAACGCTTCGTAGTAGCCGAAGAAGAACAGCCGGTTCCTGAACACCGGCCCACCGAACGTGCCGCCGATCTGGTTGCGATTCAGGTACGGCTTCTCGATGCCGTCACGGTTGTTGAAGTACCGGTTGGCCCCGAGCGCCGAGTTGCGATTGAAGACATAGGCGCCGCCGCGGAAGTTGTTCGTGCCCGACGGCGTGACGAGCCGCACCTGCGATGACCCGCCGGCCGAATCGGCCCCCTGGGTGTTGGTGACGATGCTGAACTCGGCCACCGTATCGGACGTGGGCCGGTTGGGCACGAAGTCCAGGCCGTTGACCCGGATGAAGTTGTCCTGGATGTTGACCCCGTCCTGGGTGACCTGCGTCCACGATGGTCGGCCACCGTTGATGGCGGTGTTCTGCCGGACCGCGGTGCCGGGCACACCCGCCTGCAGGCGAATCAGTTCGATGGGGTTGCGTCCGTTGAGCGGCAGGTCCTTGATCTGCCGCTCGAGCACCGTGGTGGAGACCTCCGTGCTCGTCGTGTTGACCAGATCGACGCCGGCGGTCACCTCGACCGACTCGGCGAGGTCGCCGACCGCGAGGACCGCCGCCAGCGAGTACTCCTGGCCGGGCGAGACGCGGATGCCCGTGTAGGTCTGCGTCTTGAACCCGGTCAGCGAGAGTCTCGCCGTATACACGCCGACCTCGATCTGGCGGAAGGCGAACGATCCGTTGGCTTCCGTCGTCGTCTCGCGCGTGTCGTTGGTGCCTTCGTTGACCAGGACCACGGTCACCCCGGGTACCACGCTGCCCGACCCGTCGCGGGCCGTCCCCGCGAGGGCCCCCACCGCGCTCTGGGCGTGCGCCGTGCCCAGCAATACAGATGCGGCCATCGCCCAGGCGACAGCCAGCCTCGAGATCCTCTCCATGGTTCCCATCCTTCCAAGGCAGTTCGCTACGGGGACGAACTGGTGAATGAGCATGACGAAGGGGAGTGGATACGGGACCAGCTGGTCTGTTGTCAACAGCAAACCGCGCCCTGGTGCGTTCCGGCGCGCGGAACGTCCAGTGGCGCGGTCGATGCCGGGCGCACGCGCCCGGGACAGGGGACGACCCCGATCAGTCGCGGCGGGGGCGCTGGTTCTGCGCGAGGATCCGCTTGCGCAGGCGGATTGACTTCGGCGTGATCTCGACGAGTTCGTCGTCGTTGATGAACTCGATGGCGCCCTCGAGTCCGAGCTTGCGCGGCGGGATGATGCGGATGGCTTCGTCGGCCGACGACGCGCGCATGTTGGTCTGCTTCTTCTCCTTGCAGACGTTGACGTCCATGTCGTTGTTGCGCGAGTTCTCGCCGATCAACATGCCTTCGTAGACGTCCGTGGTCGGATCGATGAAGATCTCGCCGCGCTCCTGCAGGTTGGCGATGGCGAAGGACGTCGCCACGCCGGAGCGATCAGCCACCAGCGCCCCGGTCGGGCGGGCCGGAATCGGACCGGCCCACGGCTCCCAGCCGGCGAAGATGTGATTCATGATGCCGGTGCCCTTGGTGTCGGTCAGGAACTGCGAGCGGAAGCCGATGAGCCCGCGCGCCGGCACCTTGAACTCGAGGCGCACGCGTCCGCTGCCGTTGTTGACCATCTTGGTCATCGTGCCCTTGCGGATGCCGAGCGCCGCGATGATCACGCCCTGGAAGTCCTCGGGCACGTCGATGACGACGTCTTCCACCGGCTCGAGCTTGCCCCCGGGGGTGTCCCTCGTGACGATCTCGGGTCGCGACACCTGCAACTCGAAGCCCTCGCGCCGCATCATCTCGATCAGGATCGACAACTGGAGCTCACCGCGGCCGATGACGCGCATCTGCTCGGGTGATGCGGTCGGCTCGACGCGCAGCGAGACGTTGCCGAGCAGTTCCTTCTCGAGCCGTTCCTTGATCTGGCGCGAGGTGACGAACTGACCGTCCCGGCCAGCCATCGGCGAGGTGTTGACGCCGAAGATCATCGACACCGTCGGCTCGTCGATGGCGATGGGCGGGATCGCCTTCGGCGTCTCGGCGCTGGTGACCGTCTCGCCGATGGTGATGTCCTCCATGCCCGCCAGGCAGACGATGTCGCCGGCGGCGGCCTCCTGCACGTCGGCGCGCTTGAGGCCATCGAAGACCATCAGCTTGCTGACCCGCATCTGCTGCACCGAGCCATCGAGCTTGCACACGGCGACGAAGTCGCCCATCCGGACCCGGCCGTTGAAGATGCGGCCGATGGCGATGCGCCCGAGGTACTCGCTGGCGTCCAGGTTGGCGATGAGGATCTGCAGCACGCCCTCGGGGTCGCCCTTGGGCGGCGGCGTGTGCGACATGATGGCGTCGAACAGCGGTCGGAGATCGTCGCCGCGCACGGCCGGATCGGTGCTCGCCTTGCCATCGCGCGCCACGGCATAGATGACCGGGAAGTCGAGCTGATCCTCGTCGGCGTCGAGGTCGATGAACAGGTCGTAGACCTCGTTCAGGACCTCCTGGACGCGGGCATCGGGCCGGTCGACCTTGTTGATGACCACGATCGGTGCGAGGTGACGCTCGAGCGCCTTGCGCAGCACGAACCGGGTCTGCGGCAGCGGGCCCTCCGAGGCGTCCACGAGCAGCACGACGCCATCCACCATCGACAGCGTGCGCTCGACCTCACCGCCGAAATCGGCGTGGCCCGGCGTGTCGCAGATGTTGATGATGGCGTCCAGGTAGCGCACGGCCGTGTTCTTGGCCATGATCGTGATGCCGCGCTCACGCTCGAGATCCATCGAGTCCATGGCCCGATCGGCCACCCGCTCGTTGGAGCGATAGGTCCCCGATTGCGCGAACATCGCATCGACCAGCGTGGTCTTGCCGTGGTCGACGTGGGCGATGATGGCGACGTTCCTGCGGTGGGGATTGGCAACCTGTCGGGCGTGTTCAGCAGCAGACATCCCACCAGTATAGTGGCCGGCGGCGACGATTCGTCCGATGTTCGCCCTTCGGGCCGTCCCGCACCTAGTCGGCGGCCAGCAGGGCGTCGACGGCGTCGCCCGCCACCAACCGCAGCTTCTCGTGGAAGCGGGGCCGCCGTCCGGTGGTCACGAATCGGCCGACGGCCCGCCCCGCGGCGTCGTAGCCCGCCAGCCGGTACTCGAACAGCGGTTCGGTCCGCACCTGCCCGTCCTCGACCTCGCCGACCTCGCACACGTGCGTGATCCGCCGGACGCCGTCCTGCAGGATCTCGTGCTGCAGGATGAGGTCGACGCTGGTGCTGATCTGGCGCTGAATCGCCCACAGCGGCAGCGCGAGGCCCCGGGACAGCAGCATCAGCTCGAGCCTGGCGACGGCGTGCGCCGGCGAACTGGCGTGCAGGACGGCCATCGAGCCGTCGTGGCCGCTGGTCATCGCGTGGACCATCTCGAACGCCTCGTCGCCGCGGATCTCGCCGACCAGGATTCGGGTCGGCCGCATCCGGAGGCTGTTGCGCAGCAGGTCCCCGAGCGTGATGGCGCCGGCCCCCTCGTTGTTGGCGCGGCGCGATTCCAGCCGGACGCAGTGGCCGATGGAGAGATCGAGCTCCGCCGTGTCCTCGATGACCACCACCCGCTCCCCGCGGGTGATCTGGTTGGCCAGGATGCCGAGCGTGGTCGTCTTGCCCGTGCCGGTGCCCCCGGAGAAGAGGATGTTGAGGCGAGCCCGCACTGCACACGCCAGGAACTCCGCCATGCGCATCGTCAGCGTGCCCGCGCGGACCAGATCGTTGAACGAGCGGACGGCGTGGGTGAACTTGCGGATGGTGACCGCTGGACCCTGCAACGACACCGGCGCGATGCACACGTTGACGCGCGAGCCATCGTCCATCCGGAAATCCGCCATCGGTGCCCGTGCGCTGACGCCGCGCCCGGCAGCGACGACGAGGTTGTCGACGAGCAGGTCCAGTTGCGACGGGTGAGTGAAGACGGCCGGGACCTCCACCATCTGGCCGGCCCGCTCGACGAACACCTGTTGCGGCCCGTTGATCATGATCTCGGTGACCGCGGCGTCCTCGAGGAGATGCCGGATGGGCGCCAGGCCCGGCTTGTCGATGACACGCATGGCCGCCATCCTAGCCGAGGCGCGGGTACACTTCAGCAACCCCATGCCTGTCCTGTCGTGGCTCCTTCGCGTCCTCAGCGCCACCTTCTGGTTCGCGGTGAACCTCGCGGTCGTGACGGCGCTGTTCTTCCTCTCGGCCAACCTGGCCACCCAGCCTGAGGCGGACGCCCGCAACGGGGCGTTGTTCTTCAGGGCCATCGCCTCGATCTGGCTCTACATCGCGGCCTGGACCTGGATGGTCCGCGGCGTCTTCCAGCGGCCGCCGCAGCCGGCGAAGAAGGGAAAGGTCACGGGGACCGAGATTCTCAAGGGCATGCCCGGGTGCGTGGCCAATCTGGTGCCGATTCCGCTCCTGTTCGTCTTCGTCGGCCGCTGGGTGGACTGGGCCTGGGCCGGCATCCGGGGGGACGACGCCGGGCATCCGGCGCGACGGGTGGCCGACCGGGCCCTCGGTGAGGCGGGCTATGCGCTCGACCACGTCGGTGACTGGTTGCCCTGGGTGATTGGCGGCCTGGTCTTCCTCTCCATCGCCAGCAACGTCGTCTCGGCCAGCCGCAAGCAGAAGAAGGACGCACCGCGCAGCAGCGGCGTCCAGGACGCCAACGAGGCGACGTTGCGCAAGCTGCGGAGCAAGGGCAAGCGCCCCGCGCAGCCGGGGGCGTCCGGGAGCCGCGAGCGCGAGATCCTCGCCCCGGCCGGGGCGGCCAGTGCCGCCAAGGTCGGCGAGGCGCACGACGGCGCGCACGGCTCCACCAGTGCGCGAGGCCGGTCGGGGCAGGGGCGGGAAGATCGAGTGCTCGGTGTGCTGACCTACTCGTCGTCGGACGGCGGATGGTGGGCGCACCGTGACGATCGCGACTTCGCCGTCAAGATTGCCGGCGACGCGCAGGGCGCGGATCCCGCGGCGCTCGACATCGCCCGGCAAGCCATCCAGCGCAGCTTCGAGGTCCTGCTGCGCGCGTCCGAACCGGCGCAGCGGGCCGCCCAGGGCCGAGGCGTCGGGCTGCCGCGCTTCCGGATCGCTGCACTCGACGTCGGCAGCGGCTCGCCACCGGTGGTGACGCTGCACCTGCGCTGTGACGCGGACCGCGGTCACGAGTACCGTGTGCAGTCGACTGACGGCCTGCACACCTACACCATCCGTTGAACGGCAGACACCATGTCTCCACTGCTTGTCGTCGCCATCGTCCTGCTCGTGATCGTCCTCGGCCTGGCGTGGTTCCAGCGCCGGGCGACCCGCGACCTGTCCACCGGAGCCACGCCACGCGCCGGAGGCGATCCCCTTGCCCCCGTGCCGACGCCGCCGGCCGATCGCGTGCGTCCGACGATGATCACGGACCCGGTCTTCGGCGACCTGACGTTCGACGGCCACGACTCCTGGACGCGTGACGACGATCTGGCGCTCGCCGACGAGTACATCGAAGTGCTGGTACTGGCCGGTCCCGATGGGCCGCAGGACACACACCGCGTCTGGATGCAGGCGGCGCTGCCCCGTCTCGAGACGATCGACACCGAGGCCCGCACGGTGCTGGCCAGGGCGATGGCGCCGCTCGGACTCTCCGGCGACGACCTGACCCCCTGGCAGATCGCCATCGGGCCTGCGGCCGGTGAGACGGCCTGCGAGGGACGGCTGTACTACGACTCGATGCACGATGCCGTCGACGAGGCGTACGTGCGATCGACTGCCCTGTGGGATCGCCTCGAGCCGCACGTCGTCCTGGCCGATGGCGAGGACGGCTCCGACGGCACCCTGCTCGAGCGCGTCGATGCACGGCTCGGCCGCATCGTCTACAGCGGGGAGCGGATGTGGAGCACCGCCGAGCCGTTCCGGTTCGCCGGGCTGGACGTCTCCGTCGTGCTGACGGCCGGGGCCGAGGGGCCGACGCCGGAGCACGACGCATGGGTCGAGGCCCTGGCATCACGCGCCAGGGCGTTGCGCGCTGACGCCGAGGCCCTGGCCCGAACGGCACGCCGAGCCGTCGGCGACCCCGTCGCCCTGACCCTGCGGATCGTCGTGATCGGGCCCGATGAGCACGGACGCTTCATCGGAGGCCTGTGCTTCGACTGGCCAGGCCGGGGCGACGAGCGCTGCGACGTGTGGTCGCGCGATCGCTGGGCCACCCTGTCACTCGACCGCCACTGAGCGCGGCGTGGCTCGAACAGCGCTAGACTGCGAACTGGCGCATCGCCTGCGCCACCCGACACGGAGTCACTCGTGCAGCACATCACGCTCGACCGGGAAGAAGGCGTCCTCGTCATCACGCTGTCGCGCGGCAAGGCCAACGCGCTCAACTGCGAGATGGTCGACGAACTGCAGCAGGCGCTGAACCATGCCGGCGCCGACGACCGCACGCACGGCGTCGTCATCACCAGCGGCGTGCCGAAGATGTTCTGCGGCGGCTTCGACGTGCAGGAAGTGTTTGCCTACGCCCCCGAGAAGCTGCAGATGTACATGGGGCACTTCATCCGCCTGTTCGATACGCTGCGGACGTTGCCGAAGCCGACAGTGGCCGGCATCAACGGGCACAGCTATGGCGGCGGGTCGATTCTGGCGCTGGCCTGTGACGAGCGGCTGATGGCGGAGGGGGACTTCCAGTTCGCCCTGAACGAGGTCACGCTCGGCGTCGTGCTGCCGTCGCGCATGGTGCAGGCGATGGCGTCCGTGGTGCCGGGACCGACGGCTCGACAGATGTTCCTCGAAGGGCACGCCTGGCGCGCCCAGGCCGCGGAGCAGCACGGCATCGTCGAGGAACTGGTGCCGATGAACAACGTGCGGCATCGCGCCCTGACCGTGGCGCGGCAACTGGCCTCGCGGCCACCGCGGGCCTTCGCCGCGCACAAGCGTGCTCTCGTCGAAGCCGCGGGCGGGCCGCCCTACACGCCCGACGAGACGGCCGCGATGGCCGCCGAGTTCAGCGCCGTCTGGTTCGACGAGGAATGCCAGTGCTACCGCGACCTGCTGGTGTCGCGGCTGCAGACGAAGTAGCCGTCGGACTTTGTCCGACGGTCCCCTCAGGTGTGACTGCCGGACAAGTCCGGCAGCTACAGGTGCAGCAGGCCGCGGTCGAGCGCGTGACGCACGGCCTGCGTCCGGGTGCGGGCGTCGAGCTTGTCGTAGATCGACGCGATGTGGAACTTCACCGTGTGCGGGCTGATGCCGAGCCGCTCCGCGATGCGCTGATTCGACAACCCCTCGGCCAGCAGATCGAGCACATCGGTCTCGCGGTCGGTCAGGGCGGCATCCTGCAGGTCGTCATCGACCTCCGTCCGCGGCACCACGACGGTGGCCGGGCTCGGACGCATCCAGTCGCTCGGCGCCACCCCGAAGCCGGCGTCCACCATCTCCAGGGCCTGACGCAGGTGAGTCGGCGAGACGTCCACAGGCAGGGCGGCCCATCCCGTCAACGCCAGATCCCGCAAGCGGTCCACCGACGTCGGCGCGGCACCGATCACCGCGAGCCCCTGCAGGGGCATGAGCGCCTGCAACCATGCCCGCCCTTCAGGAACGGCGTCGGCCAGCCCGACCGAGGCCGTCACGTCCTCGGCATCGCTGGGGACGGCGGCTTCGGCCGCCGGCACGAGGCCCGCGCCCAGCAACCGCTCCCTGAGCTGGTCGCGGCGCCGTGCGGACGGGGCGATGAGCAGGATGTCCATGAGCAAGTGTCTCGCACCCTCTGACGCGTGGCTCACCGGGCGCGTTCGCCCACGGTGAGCGTCATGTCATGCAACGTGGTGCCGCGCAGCACCTGAACGGCCAGCGCGGCGCCGATGCGCGATTCGGCCAGCAGGGCCTGCAGGGCCCCGGGTTCGGTCAGCGGCTGGCCGTCGGCGGTGAGCAGGACATCGCCCACGAACAACCCGGCGGTCGTCGCCGGACCGGTGGCATCCATGCCGCTGACCAGCAGGCCCTGAGTGCCATGGCCCTGCTGGGCGGGCGGCAGCGCCACGGGTTGGACCGCCATGCCGACGTACCCGCGGCGGATGCGGCCGTGGGCCGCGAGCCGCGCCAGGCGGTCCATCAGCAGCGTCGTCGGGATGCCCACGACACTGCCACGGCTGAGACCGGTGGTCAGCCACGCCTGTACCCGGCCATCCGGATCGACGAGCACCCCGCCGGACACCCCTCGGCCGGGCGCGAGATCCGTCCGCAACAGTGCCGGCAGCGGTTCGGCGCGCCAGCGACGCAGCGGGCACGTCTGGCCGGTGACGCTGGCGAGGCGCGCCATCAGATCGCCCTGCCAGCTGCGCGCCACCCCGACGACCAGCTGAGCCGCGTCGACCGGCTCCGTCGCCAATGACAGGGGCGACGCGCCGAACCCTGCCACGCGCAGCAGCGCGAGGTCCAGGGCGTCGTCCCGCCCGGCCACCGTCGCGTCGAAGGCGTCGTCTCCGCGGATCACGACGAGCCCTTCGTCGCGGTCCAGCCCGTGCAGCGGGGCCACCACCAGGTCGTCACCGATGTGCGCCGCGGTGGCCGGACGTGCCCCGCGCGCCCGCACCTGGACGATGCCGGCCGACGCGGCGTGAGCCGTCTCGCGGATGGCGTCCGCGAGCACCTTCAGCGGAGAGGGAGCAGCAGTCATGCCCTCACCGTACCGCGCGTCGGACCGGTGCGGATCAGCCGATCGGCGGGGCGAACTCGTAGAGGCCGGGTGTCACGAGCAGGCGCCCGTCCGGCGCGAACCACAGCGAGGAGGGCGTGAGGACACCGGCGCCAGCCAGCTGCCACGTCTGCACCTTCTCGCCGTCCTCGTCGAACACGTAGATGTGCGAGGTCGGCATCGCCACCCACAGTCGCCCCTGCCGATCGACCGCCGCGGTGCGGACCATCGGCGGCACGACCGGGACACTCACGTCGTCGACGCGGCGCCGTGGCCACTGCGTCGGCATCCGCAGGACGAGCGCATCAATCTCGCGACCCTGGATGACCCGTTCGAACTCGAGCACGCCGCTCGCGGAGTACTTGCGGAAGGCCGGCGGTCCCGACAGGAACACGACGTACAGGCCGCCATCCCGCGTCGGCAGCGGCAGGGCCGTGTTGAACGCGAGATGCACGTCGGGGTCGCTCTCGAACCCCGTGCGCCTCAGCTGACCCATCTGGCGCTGCACGACGCCGGTCACGCTGTACTCGGTGACGAGCACGCCGCGTTCGGGCTGATTGAGGAGCACCGTCGTGCCCGTGTAGCGCGCGGCCCCGATGCCGTTGAGCACGACGTTGTCGACGATGACGCGGGGCGACTCGGTGGCGGCGACATCGAACGTGTTGAGGGCCTTGCCGTTGGCCTGGAAGACCGACACCCGCGGCCGGCGACCTGGCGCGTCGGCGACGATGAAGTCACCAGAGTCCGCGACGTCGAACGAGGTCGGACGCAGCACCCGACCGGTCTCGTAGCCGATCTCGACCAGGGGAGAGACGACGGTGCGCGCCGCATCGATCTGGTAGACGCGATGCCGGCGCCGATCGAAGACGAGCGAGGAGCCGTCGGGCCGGCGCGCGAAGCCGGTCGCGTTCTCGAACTCGCCGGCCAGGAAGGCCGGAATGCCGCCGACCGACCTGAGCACCTGCGCGCGCGCCGCCGCGGCGACGGAGGCCGGAACGCCGGCCGCCAGCGCCGCTGCGACGACGCAGATCAGCGCCGTCGCGACCCTGATCGACGTCGACAGGTCAGTAGGCCGCGAGCGTGCGGATGGCGGCAAGGACATCGGCCGACTGCGGGAGGATCTCCTCCTCGAGGTCCGGGCAGTACGCCACCGGCGTGTCCATCGCGGCCACCCGCAGCACGGGCGCATCGAGGTGCTCGAAGAAGTGCTCGGCGATGTGTGCGGCGATCTCGGCGCCGAAGCCGGCCGTCAGCGTGTCCTCGTGGGCGATCACCACGCGATTGGTCTCGCGGACGGCCAGGCCGATCGTCGTCCAGTCGCAGGGGGCGATCGTCCGCAGGTCGAGGACGCGCACGCTGACGCCGTCCTTCTCGGCCTGCTGGGCCGCCAGGAGCGAGCGCTGCACGAGGGCGCCCCACGTGATCACCGTCACGTCGCTGCCTTCGCGGCGGACGGCGGCCTTGCCGAACGGGATCGTGTAGTCGGGCCCGGGGTAGATGCCCTTGTTGTAGGTCTGGCGGTACAGGTGCTTGTGTTCGAGGAACAGCACCGGGTCGTCGCAGCGAATCGCCGTCCGCAGCAGGCCCGCCGCGTCCACCGCGTTGCTCGGGAACACCACGTGGATGCCCGGGCAGTGCGCGAAGATGCTCTCACCGGACTGGCTGTGATACGGCGCGCCGCCGCGCAGGTAGCCGCCGATGGGCGAGCGGATGACGAGGGGGGCGCTGAAGGTGTTGTTGGATCGGTAGCGCAGCATCGTGAGCTCGTCACGAATCTGCATGAACGCCGGCCAGATGTAGTCGAAGAACTGGATCTCGACGACGGGTTTCAGGCCGCGGGTCGCCATCCCGGTGGCGCGCCCCACGATGTTGGCTTCGGCCAGCGGCGAGTTGAAGACGCGCTGGCCGCCGAACTCGCGCTGCAGGCCATGCGTCACCTTGAACACGCCGCCCTTGCCCGACACTTCGGCCAGGGCGTCCTCACGGCTGGCATCGGCCACGTCCTCGCCGAAGACGACGATGCGCGGGTTGGCGGCGAGTTCGTCGCGCAACGTGCGGTTGATGGCGGCCACCATCGTGTCCGGCTTGCCCTCGGTGCGAGGTTCGGTCGTCCAGGAGGCGGCGGTCACGTCGACGTCGGGCGAATAGACGTACAGCCCGGCGGTGTCGCGGGCGGGCTTCTCGGCGGCGAGCGCGATGTCGGTGGCCGCGGCGATCTCGCGGTCGACCTCCGCGTGCAGGGCATCGAGGTCCTCGCGGGTGGCGAGGCCCTCGCCGAGCAGCAGGTCGGCGGCGCGCCCGATCGGGTCCCGCGCGGCTTCCCGGGCCCGTTCCTCCGCTGTCTTGTACAACCGTTCGTCGTCTGACAGCGAGTGCGAGTAGGGACGGGTCACCTGCGCGTGCACGAAGGCAGGACCGGCGCCGCTGCGCGCATAGGCCACCGCCGCGGTCATCACCTCGAGGCTCGCCACGAGGTCGGTGCCATCGACGCGGAACACCTTCAGATGCGGGAAGGCCTCGACCAGCCGGGAGATGTCGCCACCGGGGGTCTGGACCTCCACCGGCACGGAGATCGCGTAGCCGTTGTCCTCGACCAGGTAGACCAGCGGCAGGCGGCCGTTGCTCGCCGTATTCAGCGACTCCCAGAACTCGCCTTCGCTGGTGGTCCCGTCGCCGACCGAGACGTAGGTCACGGCGTCGGGCGCCGGGCGTTCCGCATCGGGGAGGTTGGGCAACGTCGTGAGCAGGCGGGTCGCCTCTGCACAGCCCACCGCCTGCAGGCACTGCGTCCCCGTCGGACTGGAGCCGGACACGATGTTCCAGCGCGTGTGCCCCCAGTGCGAGGGCATCTGGCGGCCGCCAGACGACGGGTCGTCCTTGGCGCCGACGCCCTGCAGGAGCATGTCGAGCGGGGTCACCCCCAGAGCCAGGCAGAACGCCCGATCGCGATAGTAGGGATAGGCCCAGTCGATGCCAGGGCGCAGGGCCAGCCCTGCCGCCACCAGGATGGCCTCGTGTCCGGCTCCACTGATCTGGAAGTAGATCTGGCTCTGGTTCTTGAGCTGGATCTCCTTGTCGTCGATGCGGCGCGACAGCACCATCAGGCGGTAGGCGCGCAGCAGGACGTCACGGCTGGCGCCGTGGGACGTCTCGACGGTCGACAGCGTCGGGTGTTCCGCCACGGTCTTCATGCTGCGGCAGGGGCCGGCAAGGGCAGGGTCAAGCATGAGTAGCGCTACGTGTGTGAGGCGTTCCGGTGATGGGGCGGCGCACCCTCTACTGTACCGCCCCTCGGCTCCGGCGTCGAACCGCCCGCGCCACTGCCCGACTGCCGACTCCCGGTGCCCGGTGCCCGGTGCCCGGTTTCCGGTTCCCGACTCCCGGTTCCCGGTAGGATCCCCCCATGCCCCTGTACCGCTGGGATGAGATTGCGCTCGAGAAGGTCACCGAGATGGTGTCGCGCAAGGTGGTGCGCGGCGAACGCGAGATGCTGACGCAGGTGTACCTGAAGAAGGGGGCGCTCATCCCGCTGCACGCGCACGACGAGGAGCAGATGACCTACGTGCTGCAGGGCGCCCTGCAGTTCCTCGTCGGCGGCGAGGACGTGCGTGTCGAGGAGGGCGAAGTGCTGCACATCCCGAGCGGCGTCGCCCACCAGGCCGTGGCCCTGGACGACACCTTCGTGCTCGGCGTCTTCAGCCCGGTGCGGTAGAGCTCAGGCTCAAGGCTCAAGGCTCAGGCGGCGGTGACGGTCGTCAGGATCGCCAGGCCCGACACGTCGCGCGCCATCGAGGTCTGCCACGCGGTGGGCGCGTCGGGCACCAGGGCGCGGATGTCGTCCTCCGAGCGATGGATGAGTCGCCACGACGCGATGTGATCCATCCACGTCCGGTAGGGATTGCCGGCGGCGATGTTGGTGAAGAACAGCGAGCCGCCGCGCCCGAGCAGCGTCGTGCCGCACATCCGCACGAGGAAGGCGGCCGTCCGGTCGTCGAGGTAGTCGAACAGTCCCCCGGCCAGCACGAGGTCGAAGCGCTCCCGCTCGCGGACGAGCAGGCGCACGCCGGCCAGCACGTTCATCGGCAGCGTGCGCGCGGCAATGCCCATGTCGCCCAGCCGCTGCGCCGACAGCGCCAGCGCGCCCTCGTCGGCATCGTTCAGCACGACCGAGAGGCGTGCCATCGCCGAGGGATCGGCACAGTGCCGCCGCAGGGCCAGCAGGTCGCGCGAGCCGCCGCAGCCGATGGACAGCACGCGGATCGGCCGGGTCGTCGCCTCGAGCCGCCGCGCCACCATCGCGGCCTGCTCCTGCACCTTGTTGCGGTGCTGCTGTGCCGCCGCGCTGCGCAGGGCGTAGGCCTCGATGGCATGACCGAAGGAGTCGACCGAGGCCTGATTGATGCCGTCGCACAGGTACTCGACGGTTTCGAAGTCGCCCGCGTAGCCGCGCGGCCAGTCCTGGAGGCGTTCACAGAGCGGCGACAGACGATGGACGAGGCGCGCCTCGAGGCTCGCGGCCCGCAGCGCCTCCGGCGTCGCGCCGGCCAGCTCGGCTCGTCGCAGCGACGCGATGAGCGCATGGACGAGCGAGACGTACTGCGAATAGCGATACTCGGGGTCGTCGCACGGCGACCCTGCGCAGTGCAGCATCTCTTCGGAGATGCGCGCCGCCTCCTGCAGGGCGTCCGGCAGCCCGAGTGCGTTGCGGGCGATGATCGTGGCCATTCGTCGTTGCCTCCGTGGAGGTAAGGACGGACGCCTCGACCGGTTTCGCGCCTCCGGCCCACGGGCACGCCGTGGCGCTGCCGCTAGTGCACGTTCCAGCCACCGCCGCTGCGACCGCCCTGGTGCACGTCGAATCGACGACGGGCCCGCTGAAGGCGCCACTTGGTGTAGCGGTACTTGAGTTCGGCCATCATGCCGCCGCGGCCGCGCATCAGGAGCAGCCATCCGGTCAGCAGGCCACCGAGATGGGCGAGATGCGCCATCTGCCCGCCCGACGAGGTCACCGACAACAGCAGGGTGATGGCGCCGGTGATCAGCACGAAGATGCGCGCCGGCACCGGAAACAGGAAGTACATGTAGATCGGGCGATTGGCGAACATCACGCCGAACGCCGCGAGCAGGCCGTAGATCGCGCCCGACGCGCCGACCGTCGGGGTCACGTAGAGGAAGTTCGCGAAGTCGAAGGGCAGCAGAGACGCGACGATCGTCGTGGCGGCGGCGCCCAGGCCGCACAGGAAATAGAAGCGCGCGAAGGCCTGCGTGCCCCAGATCTTCTCCAGCTCCACTCCGAACATCCAGAGCGCCAGCATGTTGAACACGAGGTGCGTCAGCCCCGCGTGCAGGAACATGTAGGTGACCGGCTGCCAGATCCACAGCGACTCGAGCACGGCGGCCGGCGTGAGTCCGCCGTAGCTCGTGAGCGCCGGCATCACCAGTTGGGCGAGGAACAGGGCGCCGTTGGCGATGAGGAGGGCCTTGACCGCTGGTGTCAGCGGGCCCGGCCCGAACTGGTACTGGATCCGGGAATAGGGGGATCGAGGCACTCCGCCAGTGTAACGAGTTCTCGGCCCCACGTCGGACAAAGTCCGACGCCTACACAGGCGAGGCGGTGTCGTCGTCGGCGGACGGGTCGATGGCCGCGACGTTCACCTCGACGGGCTCGACGTGCATCGGCAGCGGGGGCGCGGGCGGCAGTTGCGTCGCCAGCAGCGCCGCACCGAACGGCACGACGGCCAGCATCGTCAGCGTGGTCGGCAGCCCGACGGCGTCGGCGAGCATGCCCGTTCCCGGCACCAGCATGCCGCCGCTGCCCCAGGCGACCCCCATCATCAGCGACGACACGGTGGCCGCACTGTGCGGGGCCAGCGCCTGCCCGAAGCTGACGTTGACCGGGAGTGTCGACTGCAGGAACAACCCCCCACCGGCGAGCAGCAGCGCGAACGTCCAGCCGGTGGTCTGCGGGGCCGCGAGCAGGAACGGGGTCGACAGCAGCAGCGACCAGACGATGACGCGGCGCGGGCCGAAGCGATCGGCCAGCGTGCCGCCCCAGAAGCCGCCGATGCCGGACATGAACAGGTACAGCGCCATCGCCGCCCCGGCCTCGCCGACGCCCATCCCCTGGCGCGTGAGCAGCACCGGCACGAAGGTGGCAAACGACAGCGACACCACGGTGCGGAGCACCACGAGGGCGTAGAGCAGGAAGAGGTTGCGGGCCTGCGGACGCAGCGCCCGCAGGCCACCACCCTGATGATGCCGCTGCGCCAGCGGCAGGGCCGGCACCGCGCGCGCGAACAGCAACGCACAGGCGAGCCCGGGCAGCAGGAACCAGACGGTCGACCCGAGCCCGTGCCGGCCGGCGGCGTTGGCCACCAGCAGCGGCGCCAGCGCGAACCCGATGGTGCCGCTGGTCACGAACACGCTCATGGCCGTGCCCGGGCGCGAGCGGCCGGCGGTGTGCGCGACCATCGCGCCGGGCGGATGGAAGGCCGCGATGCCGAGGCCCCCGACCACCAGCACGAGCGCCAGCATCGCCTGATGCTCGACCAGGCCCATCAGGCTGAGCACCACCGCGCTCACCAGCGGCCCGCCGATCAGCAACGCCCGGGCATGACCACGGTCGGCGAGGCGGCCGAACAGCAACTGCGAGAGCGAGGCCGCCGCCTGGAACACCATCATCAGCGTCCCGGCCGCATGCAGGCTCATCCCGAGCTTGGGCATCAGCAGCGGCAGCAGCGGCGCGTACATGTTCGAGTACGCGTCCACCATGAAGTGCGCCGACGACACGACGCCGAGCGGCCGGCTGTCCACCTGGGGCGTCACCGTGTCAGCCACGCGGGGCTCCCGTCGCGCGGCGACCACGCAGCCGCCGCAACACGTTCGAGAACGCCTCGTCGAACTCCTCGATGCGCAGCAGGCGCGCACTCCCGGCCAGGACGACCAGCGCCGCCCCGATGCTCGTCCCGACGCGGATGATCTGTACGACGAACGCCTCGCCCGGCAGCACCTGCGTGGCCAGCCACGTGTGCAGGCCCCACGCCGCACCGCCCATCAGCGCGCTGGCCACCGCGATGCGCACCAGCGTCGCGATCAGCCGTCCACCTTCCAGGTGCCCCAGCCGACGACGCAGCAGCACGTAGAGCAGACCGGCGTTGAGCACGGAGGCCACCGCCGTGCCGGCCGCCAGGCCCGCATAGCCGAAGCGACCGACCAGCACGACGTTGAGCGCGGCATTGGTCAGCACCGAGATGACGCTGATCACGACCGGCGTGCGGGCGTCTCGCAGGGCGTAGAACGTCGGCGACAGGACCTTGACCGTCGAGTAGCCGATGAGCCCCGGGGCGTACGCGGCCAGGGCGAGGGCCACGGCATCGGTGTCGCTGGCGAGGAACCGCCCGCGTTCGTAGATCAGCCGGACGATCGGCGTGCCGAGGGCGATCAATCCGACGGTGGCCGGCACCGTGAGCGCCAGCATCAACCGCACCGAGTGCGCCAGCGTCTGCCGCACGGCGGGCATGTCGTTGCGGCCCGCATGTGCCGAGACCATCGGCAACGTCGCACTGGCGATGGCGACGCCGAAGATGCCGATCGGCAGGTACATGATGCGGAAGGCGTAGTCGAGCCACGACACGGCGCCCGCCTGCTGCCCCGTGGCCAGGATGGTGTTGACGTAGACGTTGAACTGCGTGGCGGCCACGCCGAGCGTGCCCGGCCCCATCAGCAGCAGGATCTCGCGCAGGGCGGGATCGCGCGGCGCCACGTCGACGCGATAGCGGAAGCCCTCCGCCCGCAACTGCGGCCACAGCACCAGCACCTGCCCCAGCCCGCCGATGAGCACGGCAATGGCCAGGGCGACCACGGGTTCGGCGCCGAGCGCCGGCATCAGCGGCACCAGCAGCAGGATGCACGCGATCGACGCGACGTTGAACGTGGCGGGCGCCAGCGCGGGCACGAAGAAGCGGCCGAGCGCGTTGAGCATCCCGGCGGCGGCCACCGACACGGCCACCAGCGGCAGGAACGGGAACATCCAGCGGGTCAGTCGGACCGTCAGCTCGAACTTGCCGGGCACGGCCTGGTACTCGGGCGCAAAGGCCCTCGTGATCGGCTCGGCGAACGCGATGCCGACGACGGCGATGACGATGGTGACCAGGGCCAGCGCCGTGATCGCGCGTCGCCCCAGCCGCCACGCCGCGTCGCGGTCCCCCGAGGCCAGGACACGACTGAAGGTCGGCACGAACGCCGCGGTCATGGCGCCCTCGGCAAACAGGTCGCGCACGAGGTTGGGGAGGCGGAACGCCACGCGAAAGGCGTCCATCTGGTCGCTCGCGCCGAACGCGTGTGCGAGGACCTGTTCGCGGACCAGTCCCAGCAGCCGGCTCGCCATCGTCGCGCTGCCTGCGAGTCCGGCAGCACGCGTCAGGGAGGGGCCGGGCGGCGACGTCACCGCGACATCATCGCATGCGAGACCGCGGCGACCGGCCGTGCCCCGGCGGTTGACGCGCCCGCCACCGACGGCCTACAAGTGCAGGGTGCGCAGTTCCGGCGGTGCTCTCGTTCTCCTCCTTGCGGCCGGCGTGTGCTCCGTCCCTGCGATCGCGTTGGCGGCCTCCGGGGCGCAGTCGTCCCTCCGGGCACAAGGCAGCGCCGCCGATGTCACGGCCCTGCGGACGCAAGGCGAATCGGCCATGGAGGGGTCGCGGTTCGGCGACGCCGAAGCCATCTACCAGAAGCTCGTCGGCCTGACGCCGACCGATCCGATCGCACACATGCAGCTGGGCATGGCTCGGGCGATGGGAGGCCGGACGGCCGAGGCCATCGCGCCGCTGCGCGAGGCCATCCGCCTGCGACCGGACCTGCTGCCGGCCAAACTGTTCCTCGGCATCTCGCTGCTCGAGATCGGCCGACCACGAGACGCCGTGGCACCCCTGCGACAGGTGGTGCAGGCCGACAAGGAGAACGCCAACGCGCGGCAGGCCCTCGCCGAGGCCCTGCTCGCCCTCGAGCAGTTCGCCGATGCCTCAGAGCAGCTGAAGGCCCTCTCGGCGGCACAACCGGAGTCCCCCCAGGTCTGGGCGGCGCTCGGACGCAGTTACGAGGGGATCGCCCGCCAGGCGTTCGCCCGCCTGCAGACCCTCGACGTCGATTCTCCCTACGTGTGGCTGCTGGCCGCCGACGTGCTCACCATCGAGGAGAAGTACCCGCAGGCCTTCTCGCTGATCAAGAAGGCGCAGGCAGCGCTGCCCACACTGCCGGGCGTGCACCACACGCTCGCGCGCGTCTACACCGCCAGCGGCCACGCCGACTGGGCGGCCGTCGAGCAGAAGCGCGCCAGCGACGAGCAGCCGCCGTGCCAGACCGTGCCGGTGGCGTGTGCCTATCTCGCCGGCAACCTGGAGGACGTGCTGACGCGGACCGCGACGGCCGCGCAGGCGACGGCGCTGTACTGGCGCGCGCGGGCGGCCAACGATCTCGCCGCGCAGTCCTTCGACCGGCTCGAGAAGCTGCCGCCGTCCGTCGAGCGGTACGTGGTGCGGGCCGGTATCGCCCGCGACCAGGGGCAGCCCCTCGAGGCCGCGACGCAACTGCGCGAGGCCCTGGCGCTCGCGCCCGCCGATCCGGGTCTCGAACGCGAACTGGCCGGTGCGCTCTATGCCGCGCGCGACTTCGCGGCGGCGCTTCCGCTGCTCGAGAAACTGCACGCCATGGTGCCCGATGCGCCCGACCTGCAAGTGGCGCTCGGCGAGGCGCTGCTGCAGGCCCAGCAGGTCGATCGCGCCGTGGATCTGCTCAGGAAAGCCGCGGCCGCCGACCCGTCGATGGTGCAGGCGCAGGCCTCATTGGGCCGTGCCCTCGTCCAGGCCGGGCAGTTCGCCGAGGCGATTCCGTACCTCGAGAAGGCCCTCGCCACCGACGCCGACGGCAGCGTGCACTACCAGCTCGCGCAGGCGATGCAGCGCACCGGCAAGCCGGATCGCGCCAAGGTCCTGCTCGCCGAGTACCAGAAACGGTCGCAGGCGACCGCCCCCGCGGCCCCCGCCGGCGCGGAGGGATCCGCGATCACGCCTCCGGTTCCGTGATCTCGATCACACGGTCGATGCCCGGAGCCTCGACCGACTGCGTGCGCCCCGAGGGCCATTTCACCTCGATGCGTGGCGGCGTGGTGGCGGTTCCCAGCCCGACATGGACCCCCTGCAGCACGGACGAGGCGTAACCGACCGCTGACGTCATGCGGAAGCGCCGGCCACCGACGGCAATCGACGCGCCGAGTCCGTCGCGGTTGGAGGCGCGACCGCGCAGCACCACGCGCAGCCAGTGTCCCGCCGGTCCGGCGTTGCGCCACACCTCGACCGGTCCGCCCAGGCTCGTCGTGACCAGGTCCAGCGCGCCGTCGTTGTCGAGGTCCGCGCTGACCAGGCCGCGATGCGCCGCCACGGCGCGGCCGAACGCTGTCCCCACCTGCGTCGAGACATCCTCGAAGGTGCCGCCGCGGTTCAGCAGGATCGCGTTGGCTTCCTTGTAGCTCGAGGCCTCGAACTGGTCGATCAGGTCGTTGACGTGCGAGTTCGCCGTGGCGATGTCGGGGCGGCCGTCGTTGTCC
The DNA here is from genome assembly GCF_022842525.1 of Luteitalea sp. Lineage (NCBI taxonomy): Bacteria > Pseudomonadati > Acidobacteriota > Vicinamibacteria > Vicinamibacterales > Vicinamibacteraceae > Luteitalea > Luteitalea sp. The sequence goes on along the minus strand of NZ_JALHPM010000069.1, from coordinate 1,967 downwards.
AGGTCGACGACGGCCACGCCCCAGCCGCTGCGCTGACTGCTCGGCGCGGCGAGTCTGGCCTGGTGCGTGCCGTCGTGGAACATCATCGTCCCGTCGTTGACGTAGAGCGGGAAGGTCTCGCCCTTCAGCGCCGTGACGAGCAGGTCGGGCCGGCCGTCGCCGTCGACGTCCTGCACCGCGACCCCCATGCTCGAGACCGGGCGCCCGAATCCGGGCAGGGCAACCCCGGCGAGCAGGGCCGTCTCCTCGAACCGCTTGCCGTCCACATTGCGGAAGAGGAAGTTCGGCACGCCGTCGTTGGTCACGAACACATCGTCTCGCCCGTCGCCGTCGAAATCGCCGACCCCGACGCTCATGCCCTTGCCGACGTGCGCCGCGATGCCGCTCGACCGCGAGATGTCCTCGAACGTGCCGTCGCCCTTGTTCCGATACAGCTGGTTGGGCAGGCCCGTGTAGAACTTCGGGTGGCAGTAGACGCGGAGGTCGCGCAGCCGATCGCCGCAGAAGCGATCCGCCTGCGCGTTCCAGTCGAGATAGTTGACGACGAAGAGATCGAGGCGCCCGTCCTTGTCGACGTCCAGCCACGCAGCCGCGACCGACCAGGGCGACGCGGTGATGCCCGAGGCGGCGGTGACGTCCTCGAACCGGCCCTGTCCTGCGTTGCGGTAGAGCGAGGGCTGCCCGACGCCCGGCACGAACAGGTCGGGAGCGCCATCGTTGTCGTAGTCACCCACGGCCGCGCCCATGGCGTAGCCGCGGCCGGCGAGCCCGGCCGTGGCGGTCACATCCTCGAAGCGGAAGCCGCCCTTGTTGCGGAACAGCCGGTTGTGGAACGAGGCGTCGGCCTTGCCTGCCGCCGGCGTCGCGTTGCCGTTGGCGAAGAACAGATCGACCAGCCCGTCACCGTCGTAGTCGAACGCCGCGAGTCCTCCCGGCATGGTCTCGATGAGGCGCTTGCCGGGCGTGGGCGCGTGCGCGAGCACGAAGTCGATGCCACTGGCCGGCTGGACGTTCTCGAACTGCGGGACGGACGACTGCATCGCGGGCGAGGCCACGACGGCAACGAGCGCCAGGGCTGTCAGGGCGGCGGTGGTGGGGAGGGCAGACAAAAAGACGGCCTCGTTGAGGGACGAGGCCGTCAAAGGAGGATGGATGAGAGGCTCCGTTCGAAGCTCTCACCTCCATATGACGTACCTCGGAGCAGAAAGTTTAGCGACGGGCTGACGCGCGGCCGGGGTGGGGCGGACTGGTGTCAGGCCGCGCCGAGCCGCGCCTTCACCTGGTCGTTGACCGCCTTGCCGTCGACCACCTGCCCGGCCAGCCTGGGCATCAGCACCTTCATGACCTTGCCCATGTCCTTCGGGCCGGTGGCCCCGGACTCGGTCACCGCCTGATCGATGAGCGCTGCCAGTGCCGAGGCGTCCAGGGCCGCGGGCAGGTAGCGCTCGAGGATGGCCGCTTCGCGCTGTTCCTTCTCGGCCAGCTCGGACCGGCCCGCGGCGGCGAACTGCGTCGCGCTGTCCTTGCGCTGCTTGACCAGCGTCGTCACCACCTGCAGGGCTTCGCGGTCTTCCAGATCGCGCATCACCTCGACGCGCTTGTTCGTGAGCGCCGACTTGAGCATGCGCAGGGTGCCGAGGGTCTCCTGCTCGCGAGCGCGCAAGGCGGTGGCGAGGTCGGCGTTCACGCGCGCAACCAATGTGGCGTCTGTCATGTCGACAGTCTACTAAGCCCCGGCCACGAAGACCCGGAGTCCGGCGCCCGGGCCCTGCGTCCACGACCCGTCGTCAGGGGCGCGGCGGCGAGGGCGAGTACGGGTTGATGTACTTGGCCCGGTCGGGCTCCAGCGTCGAGGGCGTGGCGGCGGATCCCGGCTGCTGCCCGGCAGGCAGCCCATACGGGTTGACCGGCGACGGCCCGCTGCCGGCCCCCGTCCCGCCCTGCGGCTGGGGCGGCGGCGGCGCGAA